>DAOVNE010000006.1 GCA_030630395.1 Candidatus Eiseniibacteriota bacterium | reverse complement strand
GAGCCACCACGCTGGACGTGGCCGCGCACGCTCACGCGGAAGTCAGCGCCCGTTCGCTCCTTGATCCCCCTTGCGGCAGCCATTGCACCGCCCTCCAGGGCTCCTTCAGCAACGACAATAATGAAGCTCCTCTTCCCGCGTTGTCTACCGCCCTGCACTATCCGGCCGACTCGATCCAGGTCGACGTCAACCTCAGGGATGAGAATCGCCTCTGCGCCACCTGCAAGTCCGACCTCAAGCGCCAGCGCACCACAGTGTCGGCCCATCACCTCTATGAAGAAGAGACGATCGTGCGACGCGGCAGTGTCGCGGATCTTGTCAATTGACTCGAGCGCGGTGTTGGCGGCGGTGCTGAATCCTATCGTGATGTCGGTACCCGGGATGTCATTGTCGATCGTTCCCGGCACACCGATCACGCGGATACCATGCTCCTTTCCGAGCAGGTTGAGTCCTCTGAAGGTTCCGTTCCCGCCGATCCCGACCACACAGTCGATGCCCTTACTTTCCAGAATACTCGCGGCCCGGGAGCGCCCCTCGACCTCGTAGAAATCGAGACAGCGGCTCGTTTTGAGAATCGTCCCGCCGAGTTGGATGATGTTCGAGACAGACCTTGGTGTCATCTCTACGAACTCACCATCGAGAAGACCGGAGAAGCCGCGCATGATTCCGGTGACGGTGGTCCCGCCGGCGAGAGCCGTTCGCACGACGGCTCTTATGGCCGCGTTCATTCCCGGGGAATCTCCACCGCTTGTGAGGAGGCCAATGTGATTCACCTGTGACATGCGTCTTCCCTTTCAGAGTGCGGGCCACCCAGCGCTTTGTGCCGGCATGCCGGAGAGTGCCTCGCAGCACGCGGATCTCAAGGATGCCGCGGTTCTCGCAGCACACGGGCTCGGTCCGAGTCTACCGGATTCGCTATTTGAGGAGGAGCATCTTCCTGGTCGAGGCGAAGCCCGGCGCCACCATTCTAGCGAAGTAGAGGCCGCTTGCAAGCTTCCGGTCCGCCTCGTCACGTCCGTTCCAGGTGATGAGGTATGTCCCGGCATCGTGGTGGCCAGAGACGAGCGTGGCCACACACCTGCCAAGGGTGTTGTAGACAGTGATTTCAACCTCGCCACCCGCGGACGGCACCTGATAGGAGAGCGTGGTCATGGGGTTGAAGGGGTTGGGGGAGTTCTGCATGAGCCCGAAGACCGAAGGGAGTATCTCGTCACCATCAAGCCTCGGCTCCTGGTCGGGTGGCGCTGTCAGGAAAGCCGTATAGAGCACGTAGCCCATGAAGATCCTGCCGCTCGGCGGAGCGGAGCCCCACCAGTTGCGCCGAGCATAGACCGGATTCTCCGATCCGTTGTAGTTCGCAACGGCTGCCATCTGGTTGCCGGTGATGATGTTGTAGCCGGTGTCAGGGTACAGATCGTCACCGAGATTGGGGCTGGACCCGGTGTCGGAACGAACGCCGACCCGGTTGCCGGTGATGGTGTTCCTTGTGAAAACGGGGTAGGCGGTCTTGGCGCAATCCACCCCTTCTTCAGCGTTGTCGGCGATCGTGCATCCGATGAACTCCGGAGAGGAGTTATTGATGTAGACACCGTCTTCGCCGTTGCTCGATATGCTGCACGAGTCAAAGACGGTAGTGGCGAACTTGAAAATGTTGACGCCGCTCCCGGACGTTGTTTCAGAGAACGAGCATCCGCTGAGAGTGTGGCTGGCCCCTTGCCGGAGCTCGATACCCGCGAGCTGGTTCTGGTCAAACGAACAATCGATGATCGTGCCGCTTCCTCCGCTGAAATAGGCGCCCAGGGAATCGCAGCCGGAGAAACTGGAGCGGGTGATGGCCACCGTGCAATCGTCGAAACTGGCGCCGCGACCGTTTCCATCAAGCTGACAGTCGGATACGACCAGGGTCGCGTGACTGGCGTCCAGAGCCACCTCTGCGTCAGTGATCACGCAGTGCAGGAGCGAGCTGCTCGTCGCCGACTTGAAAACGAGACCGACCCAGTCGCCAGGCCCACCACCTTGAGATGACGAGAAGATGATTTTGTCCTGAGCCGTGCCGATGGCGGTCAGTGTCTCGTCTATCCTGATAGTAGGTGGCAGCGCGGACTGGACCTCGATAGTCGTTCCAGGAGCGATCACAAGCGCCGATCCTGGTGTGACCGTAAGGTCGCCGGTCAGGACATATCGTCCCGTCAGGAGGAGATCGGATGTGATGTCTCCGCTCAGGGGCTGGGCGTAGATGCCGCCGTGTCCAGGTGTGCCGCCGATTCCGTTCCATTCAGGTGCTGCTACTGTATCCCCATCCCGCGCCTCGGGCGCGGATCGGGTCCCCGACGCGAACGACAAGGCATAGACGTCTCCGCCGAGCGACACGACTATGAGTTCAAGAGAACCGTCTCCATCCAGGTCCGTGACCGTGGGGGTGCTACATCCACTTGGAAGCGGGATCGAAGAGGTGACTTCATCGCCCGACTGATCGAGCACATAAACGTGGCCCGACACGGAGCCGAGGACTATCTCCAGATCGTCATCGCCGTAGACATCGGCGATGACAGCAGAGCTGCCCACGGCATTGCCGAGAGGCACCGACCAGGAAATCGCACCGGCATCTATCAGATGAAGGTCTCCGGATGCTGTTCCCGCGAGTATCTCTGGCGTGCCGTCAGCGTCCGTGTCCGCGAGAGCGAGCGAGACAACATCGTCGCCAAGCGGCAGGCTCCAGACGATAGATCCATCCTCCGAGCTGACACACTGGAGCTCGGCCCCGCCACAGATGATCTCGAGCAGGCCGTCGCCGTCGGTGTCGCCCAGTGCCAGCACGACGGGGAGTGACGCATCGATGTGCACCGGCGGCCAGAGGTCCAACGGTTCGTTGTCGATGATTGCCACGGCACATAGATCGCCGATCGACGATACGAACACGAAATCGCCACGGCCGTCCATGTCCATGTCGCCCGCGGCGAGTTGTGATTCGATGCTGACACCAGGAGCAAGCTCGTGCGCCCAGATGGTCGCTCCACCCTCGTCGAATGCGATCAGAGTTGACGGTGCGCCCCATTGGCCACTCATGGCAACCACGACATCGAGGTCGGCATCAGCATCGGCGTCGGCAATCAGCGGGGAACCGATCGGTTCATCGGTGTTGATGTCCCACAACTGCTCGCCATTCGGGCTCAGGCACTTGATCCCCATTCTGCGTGAGGAGACGATCTCGTCCACACCGTCTCCGTCCAGATCCGCGGCCGCGGGAGCGATCTCGATTCCGAAGTCGAGGGGGCCGAGAGACGGGCTGGACGTCCATGATGTGCTTCCATCGGGTCCGATGCGTGATATACGGCCTTGTTCATCGAGAACGGCTATCACAGAGGCACCGGACCCCGCCGAGACGACCGTCGCTCCAAGAAGAGGAGCGTCGATGAATGCAGGAAACCCGGGAAGGACTGGATAGGCGTAGAGGATCCTGGTGAAGGAGTTGTTCGCCTCATCTGCCTCGATGATCTCATTGTTGGGATCCACTTCAATCGATACGCTGTGTGCGCCTCCGGCTACCTGCGGCACGATGATCTCAACATCAACGGATGACCAACTGTCGATAAACGGAATCGTCGCATCGTAGACATAGGGACCCGTGGACGAGTCGTCCGTGAGTCGCACGTTGATCGACGATACCGGGATCACGCTCTGGTTCGTGACTGCGAGCGAGACAGAAAGATCGTCGCCGGCTGCCAGGGTCTCGGGGAGCCATGTGGTCTGATGGGGCTTGACCGTCAGGTCGGGCAGACTACCTGGTGATTCATCGCCCCTGTAGATGAGTGAGGGGTCTCCGAACAGATTGAAGTGTCTGACGTATGACACGTCGCCGCCGGACTGGAGATGCAGCAGCTTCGCAACCACAAAGGTTTCTCCGAGGAAGAGGCCGTTCTCGTTGAAGGCCGCCTCGTAGATCTTCTCTGTCAGAGTGCGGAACGACCCGCCATCGCTGTAGCGCGGCGCGGCCAGACACGCAATGGCTCCGGCGTCCGGCAGATTAACGAGCTGCTCCGCGAGACAATCGTATGATCCGAGTATGTCCGGCTCTGTGGTGTTATCGAGCCAGCCCGTGAGGCATGCCATCGAGAGAACGATGGGAAGCCGGTCGGCGTTACCGAGAGAGGAGAGATGAGTCGTTCTGAACGTGTGGTACCACTCCGAGATCCAGCCGTCCCCCGCGAAGTTCAGGAACAGGTAGCCGTAGTTGAAAGCGTCAGCCACCGCCATGGCGCAATCGAAATCGGAGTCGAAGTCGTGTCGGTAGATGCGATCCACCGTATGATCCGCCGGGATGATATCCTCGTACTCATCGAACAGTGCGACGTACTCGCTCTTGTCGTTGTAGAAGAGGCCGCCTACAAGCATCGTCCGATCGTCCCACGCGGCCTCCGGAGGGACCGGCATGTAGTTGCCGATCTTGTTGACTACTGCGAAGAGCTCCGCGGTGTTACCCACAGAGAGGCGACCGAGCATCAGATCCTCGAAATCATCATCTCCGCTCACACATGAGTAGTAGTGATCCGAGGCTACCTCCTGTCCCCCGTATCCATCGTAGGCGGGGATCATGAGCGTCACGTTGTCATCGGCGTAGGCGTCGCCGATAAGAAGTACGAAGCCGAGATGTCCGTCACCGAAATGGGCAGCTGATTCGGTCTCGTAGACGGCCTGGATGAAGTTGTGGATGCTCTCAGCGCTGACTCCGCCGATGGCCGACATTGAGACGATGCCGACGTTAAGCCCCAGGTATGCAGCTCTGTGCATCGCAAGTACGTAGACCGCGGCTGCTGACTGGAACTCGTCGGCGACGAGGAAGAGGAAGTCTATTTCGCTCTCTTCACACTCTGCGACGGATGAGCAGAACGACACCGTGCCGCTTACGCGCGTCCCAGAGGACGGGCTCCACGGAGGTGGGGCATCCGAGGGGAGGGTGTAGTTGAGTATCGTGCGTTCGCAAACATCTGTGAAAGGTCCGACGTTACGAGTCACTGACCCGCGAGGAGCGACTGGTGCGATATCGATCTCGACCGCGGTCACCTGCCTGCCCGGCAGGAGCTCCTCGATTGCCGCAAGGTCGATTGAGACTACGGCGACCGTCTGATCTCGTATGCGGGCGATTTCAACAACGCTTGCGATACGATCCGCATCCTGCTCCGGCAGCACGGTCGTCACAGCGTCGATAGTCAGGCTGACTGAGGCGATGTCGGCGCCATCGCAGTCGGGGAGGGCGAACAGACGAACCACGGACTGAATTCTCTCAGCGCCAAGAGAAGCGAGAGAAGACAGAGATTGACGCGTCATGACGCGGTCTGGTTCCGGGTTTTCAGAGAGAGTGAATTTTAGCGCAGTCCTGGCGGGGACGCGACTTCCGTACTGCAAGGGGGCGGCCGAAGGCCACACTGGAAGTGTTGGCGCCTCCGATATCTCCGTTCCTGCCGTTCCACCTGCGAGTGCTGCTGTCGCTACGAGGATTGCTGTCAGTGCGCTGGCCAGCGGTATCCGAAGTAGTACCGCGACCGCGTGGCCGCGCGCACAACTCCGACTCTCAGGGACCATTCTACCTTGCTGCTCCTGCCTGGGTACGGTGCGCTCGTCACCAGCTATCAGGGGTCGTTGAGCCCGCCGATACCTTCATCCACATATAAGAAGGACCAGCGGGCTCAGTTTTCAAAACCGACTCATGCACCTCTACTGGTACAGAGCCTTGATAGCGCCCCAGCTGATGCTCTCGACAGGAGTCGAACAGTCGTCGAGCCAGAGGTACATCCCAAAGTTCCATGTCTCGTACGTGGCCGGGCAGGCCTTCGTGTACGTACCGAAGAAGTTGCCTGTTCCACAGAGACCATCGTAGAAGCCAGTGCCCTCGCGGATGATAATGACGAGACCGGACAGACTGCCGGCGCAGAACTCACCCTCGTCGAGCAGCTGGTTGTTGTTCGTGTCCTCGACCTGAATCTCAAGCGTCAGGACGCCCGTCATCGTTCCACCGTTGGTGTCGTCGACGATGTCCAGGGAGCACATCTCCGGGAGACCATGGCTAGTGTCGAAGTAGCCCTTCCAGTACCCGGGGGTGCCTGCCGTGTAGTTCCCGGCGTAGAACGTGTCCCAGATGTGCTGGTATCTGAGGGCAGGGGCAGTCGGCCATCCGGCATCCGGAACGACGATCGTCCAGGAACCGTCAACAATGTCTCCGCCCGGATCCATGGCGCCCGTGAACGTGGGAGGGCTGTCCATGAAGTCACCGTTGCCAACACCGAAGAACCACATGAAGGTTTCATCGGCGCATGCAACCGTCGCCAGCGCGAGAACCGCGATAACGATCACCAGTGCGCGCATCGTACTCTCCTTTGGCTTTGCCCCTCATGGGGCACCTTTGGTTTCCGATTCGTCCGCGTGATACTCTACTTGTACAGAGCCTTGATCATTCCCCAGGATGAATCCTCGACGGGGCTGCCACAGAACTCCGACGAGAACTGACCCATGAACATCACTGAGTCATCAAGAGGCGGGTTGACAAAGTTGAAGTTGCCCGCGCTCATAGAGCCGTTACCGCAGTGGTCGGTGAAGAAACCGGTGCCCTGATCAGGACTGATGAGGAGGGTCCCCGCGATCTGGTTGTTGCGGTGCTTCTCGCTCTGATCAAGGATCCCGTCGGAGTACCAATCGCGCATCATGATGACGAACGAGATGTCTCCGCTGACGTGTCCCGCCGGGGACGTGAGATCGAAATCGAACGTCGGTGGGGTTGGCAGGGTCGTACCATTGAAGTACCCGAACCACGCCTGAGCACCCCCTGTGTCGTCGTAGTTGTCGGCGAAGAAGGTGTCCCAGATGTAGTCGAACCTGGCAGTGCTGTCCGCCGGGTCCGGCCAGAGGGAGTCGTCGATCTGAAACTCCCATGTGCCCGAGACACCAAACAAGAAGGTGCCGCTGTACATGACCGGACTCTTCATGAGACTGCCGAGACCGTCGGCGCCGAAGGTGTAGCTGTCGGCAGCCGCAGGGGCGACGATGAAGAGAACGAAGGTCAGCACAACAGCGGCAAAGGTAAGCTTCCTCATAGAGCCACGCTCCTTTCCAGCATGTTGCTCTCCACGGTGTGTGCGAGCGATTCCGTTGCCTGCTCCATTGCTCCAACTCGACCACTCAAGCGTCGCAACACAATCCTTAACTCACCGACGGCATCAACGCATCGCCATCGAAACTATCGAAACTAAGGTTGCCTACGATACTATTGTCCGAGTTCGCTGTGACAGGCTTCCACAATTACTAGGTCATATCTTACAACCTTTTGCCTCGCAGGTCAAGCATCTTCCGGCACAACAGGCACACTCTGAGCCCTCTCCGGTGGATATAGAGGCGCGGTATGGTGCACTGATACGAAGTATTGTCAATTGACGCATCTCGCCGGCTCCCTACTGCTGCGTTTCACCGAGGTGGCCGGAAGTGTGGACGCGGCAGCCCCTGCTCGTCTACAATCGTGCTCCTTGGAGAGTTACGGATCCCAGGCGTGGCAGGAAGAGGGAACGGATGGCGGGAATGGCCAGTGTTGTGGGCGGCGGACGGCAGGATCAGCGGGCGAGCGCGAGGAGAATTCTCGTCACGGCTCTCTCGCTCTTCTGCGCCGCATGGTTGCTTCGGGCTCTCTATGTGAGCCATCTCCAGATGAGCCCGCTCGCTCTCTCACCGATGCTCGATGAGCTCTACCATGTGGAGTGGGCCCGCGCACTCGCTTCCGGGGATTGGTTGGGGTCACACGCTTTCTTCCGCGCCCCGCTCTATCCATACATCCTGGGCGTGCTCCTCAGAATCTTCGATGGAAGTCTGACTCTGGCGCGCCATGTTCAGGCGGTGTACGGATCACTCGTACCGGTTCTCACATATCTGATCGGCCGCCGCGTTATCAATGAACGCGTTGGTCTTCTGGCCGGTGCGATCGCCTGCTGCTATCCGTTTCTGATCTACTTCGACAACGAGCTTCTCATCGTCTCACTCATCGTTCTTCTGGACGCGCTCATGCTGCTTCTGGTTCTCAGGGCGGACCGCATCCCGACGTGGGGGCGGTGGCTGACCGCCGGCGTGGTCATGGGACTCTCGGCGATCGCACGTCCGAACGTTCTCGTCTTCATCCCGCTGCTTTGTCTGTGGATCTGGTTTGAAGCACGTAGGTCGGAGGCGATTGACCTACGGTCTCGGCAGAGACTGGGAGAGGGACCGGGGAAGACGGAAGACGCTCATGGACGGTTGTCGCTCGTACGAGGTAGAACGCCTCTTCTGACCGCCGCTGCTCGCTCCATGCTGTTACTGATCGGAATCGCACTCATCGTGATCCCTGTGACATTGAGAAACGCGGCACTTGACGACGACTTCGTGCTCATCGCTTCGCAGGGCGGCGTCAACTTCTACATAGGGAACAACGAGCAGGCGGACGGGATCTCGGCGGTCGTTCCAGGTCTGGGAGAAGCGTGGGAGTACAGCGACTGCGAGCGAATCGCGGAGAGGGAGTGTGGGGCGCGTTTGAAGCCGAGCGAAGTATCAGGCTACTGGTACGGTCTCGGGCAGCGCTTCCTGCGCGACCAACCTGGCGTGGCGGCACGGCTCTATCTCAAGAAGTTGGTGCTCTTCTGGGACAGTTTTGAACTCGCGAACAACAAGGACATTTACTTCTTCGGCAGGATGTCGCCGGTCTTCCGCTCTCTCTCGTGGCTCCACTTCGGCGTCATAGCACCCCTTGCCTTTGTGGGGGCGTGGGTTGCGAGGCGTCGCAAGGGGGCATCGCTTCTGATTCTCTTCCTCCTCTCCTATATGGGCAGTGTGCTTCTCTTCTTCGTCAACGCGCGATACAGGCTCCCCGTCATCCCGGTCATCATCATCTTCTCGTCGACCGGTGTGCTCTGGTTGTGGGACCGCGCGAGAGATCGACGATGGAGACCTTTGGTGGTGGGGCTTCTTGTAGTGGCAGGCGTGGCCGTCTTCGTCAATGTCGATTTCTACGGAACGCACGTGGGGGATCGGGCGCAGACCCACAACACACTCGGTCTGGCACACGCATCGGCGGGCAGGTACGACCATGCTGTCTCTGAGTATCAGAGGGCGGTGGAGCTGTCGCCCGGGTATGCCAAGGCCCACAACAACATGGGCATATCGCTCGGGTTGCTCGGGCGAGCAGATGAGGCACTCGCCGCCTACGGGCATGCGGCGGAGCTGGACCCCGAACTGGCGTCGGCGCGGAACAACATCGGAACGCTCTTCATGCGTCGTGGTGATCTCGTGGACGCGACAGTGTGGTTTCGTGAGGCACTCAAGCGCGATCCATGGATGCACGAGGCGCGCTACAATCTCGGGTCCGCTCTCGCAAGGCTCGAGCAGTTGGAGGATGCAGAAGAACAGCTACGTCTCGCCATCCAGGCGAACCCCGACTTCAAGGAGGCCTGGAACGATCTCGCGGTCGTGCTGGAGGATACGGGTCGCCCTGGGCCGGCCATTGCCGCCTATCATCGGGCCATTCTCATCGATCCTGGGTACGCCGAAGCCAGAAACAACCTGGGTGTTCTGCTGGCGATAACCGGGCAGTACGGGGAAGCTCTCAAGGAACTCGAAATCGCGCTCAGCCTGGCGCCTGGGGACCGGAACATCATCGCGAACATGGCGCAGGTTCGGGAGCTTGAGAGACAGCGGCAGGGCGGCGGGTAGCCAGGCGTGGCACCGGCCGGCGGGGGCCGTGGGCGGCGTGATGGCCGCGGGCTATTCTGGTGCTGTTGCTTCGCCCGCGTGATGGCCGCAGGCTACATCGGTGCTATCGCCTCGTGGGCGCGAGCCCTCACGAGCGGGTGACTCTCGCTACGCAGCAGTCTCGCCATCTCCTTGCGCGCCTTCCCGTCCGGGCCGATTCTCCTTATGGCCTCAGTTGCGCAGGCTCGCACCGCCCAGTCATCATCCTCCAGAAGGCTGAGCATAGCCTCGAGCGATGATTTCGCTCCAATCGCCCCCAGCGTCTCTATTGCCACGAGTCTTGAAACAGAGTCCCCAGAAGAAGCGAGATGCGTGAGTCTCTCTATCGCCGGCTCCCCAACTGCGGCGAGCGCGGCGCCGGCGCTCTGTCTCACCGCGTAGTGTGAATCATCGAGCGCGCGGATGAGTGCGGCAACGGTCTCGTCATCAATGATGTTGTCCGAAAGGGTGCTGTCCTCAGGGGCGCTGCCAGACGCGCCCTCCGCAGCCGTTCTTCTTAAGCCAACGGCGGCGCTCTTCCGCACCATCTCGTTCTCATCATCGAGCAACAGGACGAGAGCCGGGACTCCATCCTGGACCGCGATTCTCCCGATGGCGCTCGCGACGGCGGAGCGGGTCTTCCACTCATCATCACCGGACGCCCGTGTGAGAGCATCAAGGGCTTCCGGGTCTCCCAGGCGCCCGAGGATGCCGGCGGCGAGCCTCACACCGCGAGTCGTATCGGTACGCTCGAGTTCGACTGCGATCGCCTCGATAAGCGGGCCAACGGCCGGCGTTCCTATTCGTACGATGACATCCTCAAGTGCGTGGCGTTCCCTGGCCCCGTCGGTATCCAGTTCCGTAACGAGATAGGGGAGGGACTCCTCGTGGTTCCTGATGAGGAGCCGGCGGGACGGCTGGATCATCGCGGCGAATTGAAGAGCCGACGACGATGCGCGGTCGAAGAGCTCCTCCGGTGAGAGCGCGGCAAGTGCAAGCGTGTCAACCTCGGCATCTTGAACGGAATCGTCGTCCGCAGTCGGTTCGGCCTCAGTTGGAGAAAGGGAAATCTCCGTGTCGATACCGACGCCACGGTCGCTGTGCGTCCACCAGGTGTCGTTGTCTCCACGGCCGCCGTACGAGTCTGTTCCTCCTCCGTCTATCAGAATGCCCACGCTTGCGTAGTCCCGCCTGAGGTTGCCGTAGCCATGCGTGTTGTCGGAGTTTCGCACCGAGTAGGTATCGTTGCCGCCGTCATCGAGCAGGATCCCGATCCCGTTGGCGTTGCCTGCAGCCTGCGACAGATCGTGGCAGATGTAGTTGTCGTCTCCGGACAGGTCGTGAAGGATGCCGACCGCGAGATCGTGTCCGCATCCCTGGGAGACGCCCTTGGATACGTAGTTGTCATCACCTGCGCAGTCGACGAGGGCTGCCGCTGTTATGTGCGTCGCCGCGCCCTGCGCGTATTGGTACGAGATGTACTGGTCGTTTCCTTCGAAGTCGACGAGCCCGCCGATTGAGAACCAGTAGCTCGAGCCCTGTCCGAAGATGTCGGAGACGTAGACGTCATTGCCGGCTGAATCGACCAGGAGTCCGATGCCGCCGGAGGCGTCAGGCCGCCAGCCGAATCCGAACCCCTGAGAGAGGCTGAGGAAGTGATCGAAGTAGCGGATCTCGTCGGTGTACTTGCCACCGGCGAAGTAGAGGTCGTTGCCGAGAGAGTCGTACAGGAGTCCGAAGCCCTTCACGAATCCGAACGCCTGGGAGAAGAGCGCGGCGTGGTACGAGTCGTTTCCCGATTCGTCGAGTTGAATGCCGATTCCGAAGGCGCCTGCGCCCTGCACGCAGGTGTCGCCTACGTAGTGGTCGTTCCCGCCTTTGTCCAGAAGGATGCCGACACCGAAGAGCCCCGAGCCGATCGAGAAGCTCCCGGACGCGTAGCTATCATCACCCTCCAGGTCCACAAGCACACCCACACCTCCGAATCCAGCGCCCAGGGCATGGTCGCCGCCGGAGTATGTGTCGTCGCCCGCGACATCTACTACTATAGAGAAGGGGTGAAGCTCCCACCGGCCTGATGCCGGCTGCTCGTAGGTGTCATCGCCCCCGAGATCGATGATGATCGCGCACGTCCGATGATACGCAGTTGCGCCGGGGCCGCCTATCACGATGAGACCGGCCTCAGTCTCGATGATCTCGAGCACGTCCCCTGTTGCCACCCACTCCAGGGGAAAGCCGGAGGGCCTGTCGCTCCCGCTCTTATCCTGTGGGAGAATGGAGCTCATGTCCCCGGGCCCGCTCGCCGCGATAATGGCGAGGGCGGCGTCCGTGGCTGAGGCGAGAATCGCCCCGGCGGTGGCGATGCGCGAGTAGTCGATCCTTCCCGCTATGCCAAGCAGCTCGTCACCGAGGATCTCCTTGTCCTCCTCTTCCTTCTCACGCATCTCTATCGGCTTGTCCGGGTCGAACTCCTCCTCCTCGAGAAGGACGGGAGCGTGCCTCATGATGAAGTTGATCTCATCTCCGGTCAGTCGCTCGAAGGCTCTCTCAAGCTCTGCCTCCGCCTTCTTGATGCCACTCAGGAGCTCTCCGACTGCGGTTATGCCGCCCGCAGGCTCCGTGCCGCACGTGCCGATACCGACTCCGAGATCGAGTTCGCGCGCTACCAGTGCCACCACCAGCGTCAGATCCCGAGCCTTGGCGACATCGTTTGCCAGCTCGTGCACGTAGCCGTTCGTCTTGAGCGGAGCCTCAAGCAGGTGGTCGGCGATTGCCAGGCGGAACGAGTCGGGGCTGTCTGCATAGTCCGTCCGGAAGCCGAGGTCGGAGCGTGTCATGGCGATGGCGCGGAGGGCGTCGTCCATGGCCTCGCTCATGCTCTCGGGAGTCGTGGAGTGCGCACCCTCGGACGCGGCGGAGTACGTGCTCTCGGGGGTGACGGAGCCATTCGCGGCCGAGGTGCCGAGGAGCACAGACGGGACCACGAGCAGAATCGTCAGTAGCAGATCCCTGAGCTTCATTGATCTCTCCTCTTTGACAGCGCCAACCGTACGGCTTCAGCTGTGACGGGCAGCTCATTGAAGCGGATGCCGGTGGCGTGTGTCACGGCGTTCGCGATCGCGACTGCGCCGGGCATAGCCGGAGTCTCACCGATACCCTTTGCGCCGAAAGGCCCCTTCGAATAGCGCTCCTCGACGAACACCGATTCTATCTCCGGTACGTCCATGGCGGTCGGAATGATGTATGTGGAGAAATCAGGCGTTGTGATGTTGCCGCCCTCTGTCTTCATCTGTTCGTACAGCCCCATTCCCGCGCCCTGAAGCACGCCGCCCTCGATCTGTCCCTCGAGCGTGACCGGATTGAGGATCCGGCCGACATCGTGTGCTGCGGTGACGCGGACCAGATGAATCTCGCCGGTCTCGGTGTCGACCTCGACCTCCGCCACGTGAGTCGCATAGGAATAGACGGCGTAGGCATCGCCTTGACCGTTCTCGTCGAACGTAGACTCAGGAGCGGCGTACCAGCCCTCGGCGGCCGTGTTCACGTTCCTAAGCCAGCATTCGTTGGCGACGTCGGCGAACGTCACAGATCCACCGCCGCCACGCACAAGTCCGTCACGAAACTCGATGCCGTCGGATGACGTACCGAGCATGTCGGCCGCGACCTCTCCCATCGCTACCTTGAGCTTCGCCGCCGCGTCGATGACGGCGTTACCTGTCATGAGCGTCGTGCGCGACGCAACACTCGGTCCGCTGTCGGGGACGATACTTGTATCCACATGGTCGACATGGATTGACTCGATGGGAGCGCCGAGGCTGTCTGCCGCAATCTGGCAGAGCACAGTGAGAAGCCCCTGACCCATCTCTGTCCCACCGACGGCGATTCTCACGGAGCCGTCACGGTAGACGTTCAGATGCGCACCCGAGGCGTCGAGGAGAAGACCCTTCGCGCCCAGACTCACTCCGTAGTAGATGGAGCCGATCCCGATGCCCCGTCTGATGCGGCCGCTGTCGCCGGCGTAGCTCTCTCTCTTCTTCCTCCAGCCTGAGACGTCGCGAGCCTTCTTGATCGTCTCGGGGAGACCGACGCTCTCCGTGAGGAGCTGCCCCGTCGCCGTACGCTTCCCGACGTCCAGGCAGTTTTTCAGACGAAGCTCGATCCCATCCATCCCAAGCCTCTCGGCCATCTCGTCCACGACCGACTCGTTTGCGAAGATCGTCTGGGGTTGTCCGAAGCCACGGAAGGCGCCCGTGGTCTGGCGATTCGTGTACACGCCGTAGGCGTCTGTCTTGACGTTCGGTATCTCGTAGGGCCCTGTTGCGTGCACCGCCGAGCGGAAGATGACGACGGGGCTCAAGGTGGAGTACGCACCGGCGTCCGCGACGACACGGATCTCCGCCGCGGTGAAGCGCCCGTCCGTCGTGGCGCCCAGCTTGAATGAGACAGACATCGGGTGACGTTTGCTCGAGCGGTAGAAGTCCTCCTCCCGCGTGTGGATGAGCTTCACGGGTCGACCCGTCTTCCAGGCTGCGAGAGCCGCGCAGGCACAGATCTCACTCGGCGCATCCTCCTTGCCGCCGAAGCCGCCCCCCGTGACCGTCTGACGGACACGCACTCGCGAAAGAGGAATGCCGAGTACCGTGGCCACCGCCTTCTGGACGTAGTACGGGCACTGCATCGTGCCGTAGACGGTTACGGACCCGCCTTCTTCAGGCACCGCGATTGTCCCCAGGGGCTCGAGGTAGGAATGCTCCTGGTGATGCGTGTGAAACACGCGCTCGATCACGGTGTCCGCCTCTTCGAACCCCTTGGCGACGTCACCCTTCCTGATCCTGAAGTGGAGGAAAGCGTTGCCGCCATCGTGAACCAGCGGTGCGTCTGGTTGCATGGCCTCCTCGGCGTCGAACACCGCCGGCAGCTCCACTGCATCTACGCGCACTGCAAGTGCCGCCTCGCGAGCCAGTGCCGGCGTGTCGGCCACAACCACCGCCACGGCGTCGCCTGTGTAGCGGATCCTACCCTGGGGTATGAGCGGCTGGTCCTTGTCCACGCAGCCGACCTGATTCTCACCTGGTATATCTGCCGCCACAATGACGGCGTGGACTCCCGGCATCTTGAGCGCGGGCGATGGATCAACGCCTTCGAGACGCGCGTGGGCGACTCCGGGGAACACGAGGGCCGCGTGCAACATGTCCGGGAATGTCAGATCGTCCACGTAGCGGGCAGCACCCCGTACCTTGTCCTCGGCGTCGACTCGCGTGACACCGCGTCCGACGTGGGAAGAGGAAGATGCATCCGGAGCGCTCGGCGACTTGTCGGTTCTGTCTGTCATCCTTAGGACCTCGTCTCCCATAATGATGGCGATATCGAATCGACCGGGCGACGGCCTCTCCGGAGAGAGGCCGAGCACTCCGACTCTAGCGGACGGCGTGCAGCGAGTCAAAGGCGCAGTGGCCGGTCTCCGTGCAAGGGCGTCTTGAAGGCAGACGCGATACTGACTAAGCCCTCATGAATTATCAACTTTGCTCTTTTCCCCTGTAAACCCCACCTTCGGGCCGCCCCCGCACGGCCGCACCTTCAGGCACACAAGATGCATAACTCTCTCTCGGTTGACGTGGGCGATTTCAGGGCTATGAATGGAAGACATGGTCACAACATCGAGTCGGCATGAGATG
>DAOVNE010000093.1 GCA_030630395.1 Candidatus Eiseniibacteriota bacterium | reverse complement strand
GTGGCCGCCAGGGCGTTCATGACGTTGAAGCCGGCGATGAGATTGAGGTGTACGTCGATCTCGCCGGCCGGCGTGTGGAAGACTGCCGTCGTTCCGTCAGGGGCCGTCTCAATGTTCGAGGCGTGTACGTCCCCATCAGTCATCCCGTAGGAAAGCACCGTGAGCTTCTCAGCGTCCGACAGTGACGCCAGGATCTCCCGGCCGAAGGCGTCGTCGCGATTCACGATCGCCGATGCCCCCGGCTTGTTGGCGTCGCCTGCGATGAGATCAAAGAGCCTGGTCTTGGCAGCGCCGTATTCCGCGATCGAGCCGTGGAAATCGAGATGGTCATGCGACAGATTGGTGAATGTCGCCGTGTCCATCTTCATGCCAAGCACGCGCCCGAGAGAGAGAGCGTGTGACGACACCTCCATCGTGACAGCCTCGACACCATCGTCCAGCATCGATGCCAGGAGTCTGGCAAGGTCGGTCGATTCCGGGCTCGTCCGTTCTGCAGCCGTGCCCGCCCCTACCCCGCGATACCCCAGAGTCCCGATGACGCCCGTCTTGATGCCGCTCTCCTTGAGAATCGAATCGATGAGGTGAAGGGTTGTCGTCTTGCCGTTTGTCCCCGTGATCGTGTGGATCTTGAGATGCTCCGACGGTCGCCCGTGGAATTCGTGCGCCACGGGACCCATCGCGGCTCGCGTGTCGGCGACCACGATCTCCGTGACCCCGGAGGCGCCGGTCGGCTCCTCAACGAGAGCGGCGACTGCTCCCCGCCTCGCGGCCTCGGCCACGTGGGAGTGCCCATCGGAGACGAACCCCCTGACGGCGACAAAGAGACCATTCTCTTTCACCATCCGTGAGTCGTGCTCCACAGCGCTCACGTCGATCTCATCGATCGAGCTCTTCCCACGCATGTCGGCAATCTGGAATTGCACGCCGCTTCCTCTGAGAATGTCACCGAGTTTCTGAAGCACAGATGCCCTCTATCCGGGAGCGCAGGTCAAGAAGACCCTGTCTCCCGGCTCAATCCCCGATCCGGGTCTTGGCGACTGCGTCTGAACCAATCCGTTCCCCTCGAAAGCCACAGCAAGCCCGAGACTCGAGGCGAGTCTGCGGGCGGCTCTCACACTCATTCCGCGAAGCTCGGGCATGCGCGCCGGATCGCCGGCGTCCACACCACCAGAGGCCGGCCGGATGGTGGCGGTCATGTTCTCCGACGCACCGGCCAGGTTCTGTAGCGGTACCGCCAATGTGATGAGGCTCTCGCGAATCCCGAAGCCGCGGTCTTCCGAGCCGAGATCGGATGAGGCACTCATGTCCGATGCGGCATTCAGAGCGGCATCACAGTAGAGAGGATCCCCGTTCGCTCGCCTCTGTAGCCGCTGTCTCCCGAACACCAGGTCGTGGCCGGATCCTCTGATCAGTTGCTCAACGATGCGACGGAAGACCGGAGCTGCTACCTGCCCGCCCAGACCTCTCCCGCTCGGCTCGTCCAGCAGAACCAGACAGACGATCCCCGCCTCCTCAGCCGGAGCGAAGCCTACGAACGATGAGACCCATTTCCCGGGCGCGTACCCGCGGATGCCCGGCACAACCTTCTGGGCGGTCCCGGTCTTGCCGGCCACGGTCACTTCACTGGGCGAGGCCTTCATCCCGGTTCCGCGCTCTGTCACCTCAAACATGATGCCGCGCACAGCAGCAGCGACCTCCGGATCAACGACGCTCCGGACGACGCACGGTCTCGCCTCCTCCGCGACCCGTCCATCGTCGTCGAGAACCGCCTTCACGATGCGCGGCTCCATGAGGAAGCCGCCGTTCGCGATGGCGGAGTAGGCGGTGACGAGCTGAATCGCCGTTACTGCGACCTCCTGCCCGATACCTATCGTGTGCACGGAGCGCGAACTCCATTCGGTCGGTTCCCTGAGTGTCCCGCGCACTTCACCGGGGAGATTGACGGCCGTGAGACAGCCGAAGCCGAAGTCTCTCGCGTACGAGTAGAGAGGATTCTCCCCGACCTCACCGGCTATCTGCGCGAAGCAGACGTTCGACGATTTCACGAGCGCCGTTTCGAAGTCCATCCAGCCGTGCGGTTTGACATCTCTGATGGTGAAGCTCCCAAACCGCCCCTTCCCCTGGAATGCGTAGTAGACGGATGTCAGATCGGCGGCGCCTGTGGCGAGAGCGGCGCAGGCCGTGAAGACCTTGAAGGTCGATCCCGGCTCGAACTGGTCGGTCACCGCTCTGTTGCGCCAGTTCTCTTCAGCGAAGCGGTCCGGCCTGTTGCAGTCGAAGGACGGCCAGTTGGCCATCGCGAGTATGTCTCCGGTCCATGGATCCTGCACGACCACGATCCCGCTCTTCGCCCCGTACTCCCGCACTGTGCGTTCAAGCTCAACCTCGGCGATCGCCTGCAGGTTCATATCGATGGTGAGCACAACCGACATGCCGTCGTCGGGAGTCGTTCGGGTGCTGGCCGGTGCGGGCGTGCGCTGCCGCCTGCTGTCCATGTAGTAGTAGACCGTTGCCTCAGAGCCGGTGAGCAGGTCGTCCATGCGGCTCTCCATTCCGGAGATGCCTCTCCCGTCGATGTCCGTGTATCCGATGACGTGGCACGCGCCCCTGCCGAACGGATAGACCCGCTTTGTTTCAGCGAGAAACTCGATGCCCGGAAGATCGAGCGCCGCAAGGGCCTCAGCTCTCGCAGGCTCCACCTGACGTTCAATCCACACGAAGCTCGTCTTCTTCCTGAGACGTGCCTCGTACGAAGCCGCGGAACCGCCGAGCGCTCTCGCCAGCCCCCGTGCTACGGTCCTCGGCGACTTGATCTCCCCGGGGTAGGCACAGATAGAACTGACCGTGAGGTTGTCGGTGAGGCAAACCATGTTCCTGTCGTAGATCTGACCCCTCTCGGGAGCCAGCTTGACTTCCACAACCTGCTGACGCTCAGCCAGACCGGCCAGACGGGGCGCATGCACGACCTGGATCAGGATCAGGCGCAACAGAATGAACGCCCACACGCCTAGACCCACAAGAAGCGCCGCGCTGAATCGCTTCGAGTGGACGTGCCCGGTCGTCGTGTTTCTAGCCGTTGGTATGTGCATCATCGATCCCCGCGGCCAGGTCCTCCGGCCGAATCGTGCGACTGATAATGGCATCCTCAAGGCGAATGGTCTCGCCCGGCTTCGGATGACGCATGCCGAGGCGTTCCTCTGCGTATTCCTGAATCCGCTCCCGGCTCGAGAGGGACACACACTCCATTCTCAGGAATCCAATCTCCGTCCTGAGGCATTCCCGTCTGTGCTGGAGTTCATCGATCTCGGATGCGAGTCTCGTGGCGTAGACCTGCTGCCAGATGCAGAGGACGCCCGTCACGAGCACGGCGCACCAGATCAGAAGTCCCTTCGCGTGAAGTGGTCCACCCACCCTGTTCACTAGTCGTGTGATGGGCCCAAGCTTCTTCACGATCCCCGTGCCTCCATTCATCCCCGGATCTGACTCTCCACCTTGGTTCGACGTCTTCCCGGATTCTTCCCGGGCTGACCGGTTGCCGGCGCCTCATGGCCTCCGACAAACCGGCGGCCCGGTCAGTTATCGTGCGGAGCCAGTTTCTCTGCGGCTCTGAGCTTCGCCGACCGCGCCCTCGGGTTTCCTGCGATCTCGACGTCGCGCGGCCGAACCACGCGCCGTGTGAGAATGCGCAGTGTGGGCTTGCGCCCGCACGCGCAGACTGGAAGGTCCCTCGGACAGATGCACGGCCGCTCGGCCCTCACGAAGTGCTGCTTGACGATGCGATCTTCGAGCGAGTGATACGAGATAACGACGACCCTTCCACCCGTGCGCAGGAGTGATTCCGCCTGTGCCAGACCTGAGCGCAGGTTGTCGAGTTCAGAGTTGACAGCAATCCTGAGCGCCTGAAACACACGGGCCAGGGTCTTGTTCCGGTTCCGGGGCTTAGTGCTCACCACGGCGGCTGCCAGTTCCGCCGTTGTCCGGCATCGCCCCGCGTCTCTAGCCTCGATGATGGCCCGTGCGATGGGACGAGCACGACGCTCCTCTCCAAAGCTGTAGAGAATCTGAGACAGCGACCGCTCATCGCTCTTCGCAATGAGCCCCAAGGCACTCATGCCGTGGTCTCTGCCCAGGCGCATATCGATCGGTCCGTCATTGCTGTAGCTGAATCCGCGCTCCGCATCGTCGAGCTGCATGGAGGAGAACCCAAGATCAAAGAGAACGCCGTCCACTCCGGCGAATCCCCGCTCGCCGGCGAGTACGGACAGATCTGCGAAATTACCTTCTGCGATCTCCACTCTCTCTCCGAACGGCTTGAGCACCTTCTCGGCCTCGTCGCATGCCGTGCTGTCCAGGTCCAGACCAAGGAGCCGGCCGGCTGGAGCGTTGTTGAGAATCCGACTCGCGTGCCCCCCACCACCCAGGGTGCAGTCGATATACTGGCCATCCGTGCGGGTTACGAGGTAGTCGATGACCTCGGCAACCATCACTGGCAGATGCAGAGCCTGCATTCTCACTTCGCTTTGTTTCAGATACGCGGCGTTTTGCTGCAAACGGCGAGAACGGGACGGGCGAGTACGGTCAGCTCGCTCGAAGATCTTGGGTAGATGCCGGCCCCATGTATGTGTTCGCGCCGTACGTACTCATCTCGAGGAAGCCGTGGAGTCCGGCGAGGAGCAAGATGTTCCTCACATATGGGCTCAGACCGGCTACCATCAATTCACCTCGGTACGAATGGACGAATTCGAACTCCTTAGCGAGTTCTCCTGCGTCCTGGTAGTCCACGTGATCCACGTCGGAGAAATCGAGGACGATTCGCGTCTTGCGCAAGGTCAGAAGACCGGCAAGGTGTCGATGCAGCCGATCGAGGTCACGCGCTCCCATGGACCCAGCCATGTGGAGCACGGTCGCCCTCTCCGTCTCCCTCGGGAGGATGGTCATATCTCTACCCCTCCCCCCCGTTGCCGGTCAGGTCACCCGGGTTCTCCCAAAGGGTCTCGGCGACCTCCTCGTAGGAGAGACCGAACTCATCCTTGTACTTCTGGTGTCGCTTGGGATCCCAGAACTCAACGCGCTCTATCGCACCAATCACGAGCACGTCCTTCTCCAGTCCGACAAGCTCCCTGAGTTCCTGTGGGATGACAATGCGCCCATGACTGTCCACACTGACTTCGCACGCTCGCGACGCGATCTCCCGCTTGAAGAACCTCGCCTTGCGGGAGGTGAAGGAGAGTCCGCGTAGATCACTCTCAACGCGCTGCCACTCATCGCGTGGATAGAAGAAGAGACACCCATCGAGTCCAAGCGTGAGGACAAAGATCTCCCCCGTAGCTTTCCTGAACTTCGAGGGGATCGAGAGGCGTCCCTTCGCGTCGAGCGTGTGTGTGTATCTACCTAGAAAAGAGGTCATATGGACATCCAGAGCAAGATCCGGCCCACTTCATCCCACCTCAACCCACTCGGGGGATACTAGCCGTCCTCCCCTGACGCTGTCAAGTGAAAAAGATGCCCATGCTATAGGCTTTTTGCAGATTCTCGCGTGCTGCAGAGACCGGTGGGATGACTCGACCGCATCCCACGCTGACACACGCTGTGGACCCGGCTGGATACGACGAAGCGCCCGGGGTTGTCTCCCGGGCGCTTCCATCTGAATCGATCCGAACACGATCGCCGGCCGGCGATCTTCATCTCTCACGAACACGACGCATCGCCGCACTACTTGATGAGCAGCATCTTTTTCGACTCGCTCCTGTCGCCGATGGCAATCCTGTAGAAGTAGACACCCGATGCGACCGGCCTACCGTGTCCATCACGGCCGTCCCAGACTGCCGCGTGCCGTCCGGGCTCCACGTGCGAATCCAGAAGCGTGCGGACAACCGCTCCCCCAACCGTATAGATGGAGAGAGTCACGGGCGCGCTGCCCTCGGCGGTCGGCACAATGAACTCGATCGTTGTAAGCGGGTTGAATGGATTCGGGACGTTCTGTTCCAGAAGCCGTCCACCGAAACCTACGACATCATCATCGTCGTTGACGCCCACAGGAATCTCAAAGCCATAGAGCTGCGTCCGCCACACGTCGTGAAGGAAGCACCCCCACTCTACTCCGGCGCCATC
>DAOVNE010000227.1 GCA_030630395.1 Candidatus Eiseniibacteriota bacterium | reverse complement strand
GGAGTAGCGTGCAGGGGTCTCTCAGTTCATACATGGCGGAGAAACGCGAGATTGTGGAGGACGCCCTCGAGCACTTCCTCCCCGGGTCTGGAGGTCAGTACTCGCGCCTCACCGAGGCGATGCGTTACAGCGTCTTCTCCGGGGGAAAGAGACTGAGGCCGATTCTCGCAATCGCGGCCTTCGAGATCGCGGGTGGAGGGGGGGATGAGGTGCTTGCTCCCGCCTGTGCCACGGAGCTCATACACACATATTCGCTCGTTCACGATGACCTGCCTGCGATGGATGATGACGAGCTCAGGCGTGGTCGCCCGACCTGTCACAGGAAGTTCGACGACGCCCTGGCCATCCTCGCCGGTGACGCCCTCCTGACGCTGGCATTCGAGATAGTGGCTGGTGATACGGGTCTTCCGCCGGAACGTGTCGGGACGATAGTGAGGGAACTGGCCGGCGCCAACGGTCACGACGGGATGCTCGGTGGACAGGCGGCCGACATAGCCATGGAAGGGGAGCTTCCGGATATCGGCGCGATCGAGTACATTCACGGACACAAGACGGGTGCGCCTCTTGCGGCGGCCGTCAGAGTCGGCGCCCTCGCGGCCGGCGCGGGTAGCGTCGATCTGGAGCGTCTGACGGCATACGGGGAGCGCATAGGCCTGGCCTTCCAGATCGCTGATGATCTGCTCGATGAGACAGGGTCCGCGAGTGAGATGGGGAAGGCCGTCGGTAAGGATCGGGATCGCGGTAAGATGACCTATCCAGCAGTAGTTGGAGCCGAGTCTGCGGCGCTCCGCGCTCAGGAGCTTGTGGACGACGCCATACGGTCGCTAGAGGCGTATGGCGAGCGGGCGTCGGTGCTCATTGAGATCGCACATTTCATAGTTGACCGTCGCAACTGACCGCTTAGACACTGGTTGATGATGAGAATTCTCGACACCATAGACTCACCACAGGATCTCCGGAAGCTGGACATCGCGGGGCTCGAGACGCTCGCACAGGAGATACGCGACGAGATCATCCGGGTCGTCTCGCGGACCGGTGGGCACCTTGCTCCGAGTCTCGGTGTCGTTGAGCTGACGTTGGCCCTGCACTACGTGTTCGACACCCCGCACGACAAGATCGTGTGGGACGTGGGGCATCAGAGCTATGCGCACAAGCTTGTGACAGGCAGGCGCGAGCGTTTCGAGACCCTCCGCCAGTACGGCGGCATCTCGGGCTTCCCTCGTAGAGAGGAGAGCCCGTATGACAGCTTCGGCACCGGACATGCAAGCACGTCGATCTCCGCCGCGCTTGGCATGGCGTGTTCACCCGAGTTCGCTGAGGGAGGCAGGCGGGCGATAGCCGTCATTGGAGACGGCTCGCTGACTGCCGGTCTTGCGTTTGAGGGGCTCAATCAGGCAGGGCATCTCAAGCGCAATCTCATCGTGGTGGTCAACGACAACCGGATGTCGATCTCGAAGAACGTAGGAGCATTGTCACAGTACATGACGAGGCTGAGAACGGCGCCGACGTACCACCGACTCGAATCCGAGGTCTGGGAGATAATGGGGAAGATCCCCGCGATCGGCGAGAAGGCTCGCGACCTCGCGAGCCGAGCGCTCGAGGGAATGCGCGGCATCTTCGTGCCGGGAGTTCTCTTTGAGGAACTCGGTTTCAAGTACTACGGACCGCTCGATGGACACAACATAGGGCTTCTGATCGATGCTCTCGAGCGTGTGAAGCACATCGAGGGCCCCATACTGCTCCACGCAATGACGGTGAAGGGCAAGGGCTATCAGCCCGCCGAGGACGATGCGTCGCGTTTTCACGGACTTGGCTCATTCGATAAGGCCACCGGCAGCCTCAAGGCCACCCCCAAAGCCATCTCATATACGGAGGCATTCGGGCGGACTCTGGCGTCGCTGGCTGACGATGACCCGAGCATAGTCGCGATCACGGCGGCGATGCCGGCGGGGACCGGGCTCACCCACTTCGCGAAGAGGCACCCGGAGAGGTTCTTCGATGTCGGTATCGCCGAACAGCACGCCGTGACCTTCGCCGCCGGTCTGGCCACTGAAGGCGTCAAGCCTGTGGTGGCCCTCTACTCGTCGTTCCTGCAGCGCGCATACGATCAGGTCATTCACGATGTCTGTCTGCAGAATCTTCCCGTGCGATTCATGATTGACAGGGGAGGGATCGTGGGTGATGACGGTCCGACTCACCACGGTGTCTTCGACCTGAGCTTCCTGAGGACGGTCCCCAATCTCGTGCTTGCGTCACCGAAGGATGAGAACGAGCTTGCGGCGATGGTGCGTACGGCCATGGACTACGACGACGGGCCGTTCGCTGTCAGATACGCCCGTGGCGCGGGTCTCGGTGTGAGAATGGACCTGAAGCCTGCGGCGCTCAAGATAGGCAAGGCCGAGCGGCTGAGGAGCGGTACGGACGTCTGCCTCCTGGCCATCGGCTCAATGGTTGCCACGGCCCTTGAGGCCGCCGAAACACTGGCTCAGAGCGGCATACATGCGTCAGTTGTGAACGCACGGTTCGTCAAGCCGCTCGACCGGGAACTCATTCTGGAGGAAGCAGTTCGCACGGGGCATGTCGTTACCATCGAGGAGAACGTCATCGCCGGCGGGTTCGGAGCCGCCGTGATGGAGCTCCTGCAGGCCGAGGGCGTCTACGGAGTGCGCGTCCGGGTTCTCGGTATCCCTGATGAGTTCCTGGAGCACGCCTCGCGAACGCGTCTTCTTGCGGAGTGCCGTCTGACATCGGACGACATCGCCGGGAGCGTGAGACAGCTTCTCAGGTCGGAGAAGGGCGTTTCGGAGAAGGACGTTCTGAAAGAGGAGGCCGGGAGATGAAGACGGTCGGCATAATAGCGAACACGTCCAAGAGCGGCGTAGGCGATGCCGCCGCCCACGTGCTCGAGTGGGCCACGATTCACGACCTCACACTGGTTGTTGATGAGTCCTTCCGGGAGTTCGCGCCGTCGGGAGTCACCTGTCTTACCGAGCCCCAACTTGTCGAGACCGCTGAGCTCATCTTCGCGTTTGGCGGCGATGGTACACTTCTGACGGCGGCGAAGCGGGTTGCCGCCTCTGAGCGTGAGACTCCGATCATCGGAGTGAACATGGGGAGCCTTGGCTTCCTCACGCAGATTGCTGAGGATGAGTTCGTCGACGTCCTGAAGCGCTTGAACCCGGACCGGCTCCCGGTCAGCTCGCGGATGATGCTGTCCGTGGATATCGAGGGCAGGGGTGAGAGGTTGCCTGCGCTCAATGACGTCGTGATCGTCAAAGGGGCCGATTCAAGAATGCTCTCGTTTGAGGCTCGTGTGGACGGGGAGATAGTCACTCGCTATGCCGCCGACGGCCTGATCCTCTCGACCCCGACCGGTTCGACCGCCCACTCGGTATCGGCCGGTGGTCCGGTCGTGGCGCCCAATGTCGAGGCCGTGATAGCGACACCGATATGCCCACACTCGCTGAGTATTCGATCACTCGTCGTTCCGCCGTCTGCGGTAGTAGAGGTGGAGATGCTCTCGTGCGACGAGAAGACAACCGTGGCAGCGGACGGACACAAGGTCTTTCAGGTATCTGTCGGTGAGACCGTGATTGTCAAACGGGCTCCGATAGATGCGCACCTGGTCGAGGTCGCGGAGAGATCATACTACGAGATCCTCCGGACCAAGATGCGCTGGGCCGGTGGTGTGCGGGAGCGGTAG
>DAOVNE010000212.1 GCA_030630395.1 Candidatus Eiseniibacteriota bacterium | reverse complement strand
GGGGACCAGGCGTGCCATCGAGCGCCTGAGCAGCTGTTCGGCCGTCTCGATGACTCCGGCGAACCGGGGAACCATCTCCCGGTGAACCTCATCGATGCTGCATCCGCAGATGGAATCATGCGGGTGGTTCTTGAGGAGCAGCTTCCAGGCGTAGTCGATCTGACCACGGGGATAGACGTCCCCGGTCACGAAGTGGAGATAGGCCTCGAGCGGCTCCAGAACGCCCGCGAGAAGGCTCTGCGAGGAGTCGTTCATCTGCTTGAGATAGGTGCGTGCCGACCACACTCCAGTCAGAATGGGATGGAGCTTGCCGGATACAAGCTCTCCGGAATAGCGACGCGAGGCGAAGCCCGCCTCGCGCACGGCATCGATGTAGGCAGCGAAGTCGCTGTGTACGAATTCTGTCTCGGGGAATGCCCGTCTCAACGCCTCCAGGACGGCTCCGAATGCCTGCTGCGGCGGGAAGTGATCGCAGCCGTTGTTCAGAAGGTAGATGTCACCGTTCGAGCGCTCAGCCATCTTCGCGAACAGCTCACGCACCTGCTCGACGGCGCGATCGACATCGACCTCTCGCTGCGTGTGGGCGTGCCAGAGCTCCTGGAATCCGAGCGCGGAGGCATTGCAGTACCCGGAGCATTGATTGACGGCGAGTACCTCGCTCCCATCGGGAGCCTGCCACGCGTACTCGAAACCCAGCTCGTCGATCTCGTCACCGCTCCCCCGTGTGTATATGAGGGAGTCGATCTCGCCTCCTCGCAGGATCTGCGGCATCTGAGCGATGTGGCCGAACGAGTCCGGGATGTAGCCGACCTTCTGAACCGGACCGAACCGCGAACCTACTGCGTGTCCCACGAGGAGATTGCGCACGTGCGATTCCGCGCTCACCAGGAACTCGTCCGGGAGCACATACCAGGGACCCACCACGAGTGCGCCGCTTGCCACAAGCCCACGGATGCGCGTCTCATCCTCGGGACAGACCTTGAGGTAGTCCTCAAGAGCCACGGTCTGCCCGTCGAGGACGAAGCACCTGAAGTCCGAGTCGCTCTCGAGGACATCGAGAACGCGCTTGACCACGCGGACGAGATCCACACGGAACTCGTGGTACGTGAGGTACCACTCCCGGTCCCAGTGCGTGTGGGAAACGATGAATGCTTTCTTCGGTGCGGATGGCACGCTAAACGCCTCCTTCGGCCGGGTGCGATGCGCTCGCGTCTCAGTACCGCATCGGCCTGGTCAGACAGAGGGAGATCAGTGTTGCCACGGCTCGCTACACACGGCAGGCGCGAAGTAGCTCAGTCACCGTCGTCGTAGCCAGACAGACCGATGTGTCGGCCGCCCCGTAGTACAGGAGCACGCGGCTCTCCGGCAGAGCGAAGCCGTCGTCATCGTAGTCATCGACGATCATCCCTCCGGGGAAGATCACGTTCGGTACCTGACCTACGAGTTCGTACGGTTCTCTCGGCTCGAGAATGTTGTCGCGGCCGCGGGCTATCACGCGGGTCGGATCCTCCAGATCGAGAAGAGCAACACCGGCCTGATAGATGAGGCTCCCTGAGAGATGTGTCGCAATCCCGTGGTAGATGAGCAACCACCCCTCGCGGGTTTTCACGGGAGGGGGCCCCGAGCCGATGAGCTCATCCCAGTAGTGCCACCGCCCCTGCATGACTGGTCCGAGAGCGCGCCACGACTTGAGGTCATCCGACTCCGACAGGAAGATCTCATCGCCGGTCGTGACACCGCTTTCGAGCCGCTTGACGTTCGGACGGTCAAGCCTCAAGTACCTTCCCCCAACACGCTCGGGGAAGAGGACTCCGTTTCGCACGTCGCAGCCGTCTCCCGCGCCACCCTCGCAGCCGTCTCCCAACCCGATGAGCAGAAGCCGTTCGAAATCATCAGTTCGCGCAAGCCCGATTCGGCACCCTTTGTCGGTGTCGGCCGCGAACATCACAAAGAACGTGTCATCGAGCCTCGTGATCCTGGGGTCATAGATGTGATAGACGCTCCCACCGATACGCTCAAGACCGTCCACCGGGATAATCCGTGGTCGCACGTCGAACCGCACGCCGTCACTGCTCTCGGCCAGCATCATGTGCGTCTCCCGCCCGCGTGTCTGAACGCGAAGCAGGAGAAGATAGCGCCCGTCGTGCTTGACGGCGCCGGGATTGAACACCGATGTCGCATCAACGATTGTAGGCGGAACATCGGGTATGTCTGCGCGGGTCAGAATGGGGTTGTCGGTATGACGCCTGAAAACCACGACCTATCTCCTATCCCTTGTCCTCATCGAGCACCGTGCCGTCGTCCATCGCGTCCCTCTTCATGACGCGCAGCCGCCTGAGCATCGCGCTGATGTCACGGAAGCCCCCGATCGAGAACCAGATCATCACGAAGATCGAGATGGTCACCTGTATGTAGAAGTAGACCTTCCAGAAGCTCGCCCAGCGCTCATCTGCGACGTCGTGGTGCAGATTGTAGATCGTTCCGACAATGAAGATCGTGATCCAGATCGCCGTGTGTGCGTAGGTCGCGATGTAGATTATCTTGTCGCCGCGCGTGAACTCCTTCCCCATCCCCAGCATCTTCCATCCCCTGGACGGTGCGGCATCCACGACCTCCATCTCTCCCGCAACAGCGTACTTCCCTCTGTGAAGAGCATGGTCAAGATCACGCGGCGGCGTTCGGCCAAGTAGAGATACGAGAACGTACATGAGCGCCGAAGCACCCATCGCAACGGCCCAGTACTGCTGGCCGTTGATGTTGTAGAGCCAATGGCCGAGCGTCCACCACAACTCGGCGATCCGCGACGCGAACACAGGCGCGCTCTCGAAGAGCTCTGCGGGGAGACGATGAATGAGAATCCCACCGACCGCGATCCCGGAACCTGTGATGAGCGCACCCCATGCCGCCGGCGCCGTCCCTCGCTTCCAGTAGAGTCCTCCTATGATCACGGCGCCCGATCCTCCTGCGAAGATCGCCCCGGTGATCGCGAAGAAGAG
Source organism: Candidatus Eiseniibacteriota bacterium (assembly GCA_030630395.1). Lineage (GTDB taxonomy): Bacteria > Joyebacterota > Joyebacteria > Joyebacterales > Joyebacteraceae > Joyebacterum. The sequence continues at coordinate 882 of DAOVNE010000212.1, read as the reverse complement.
GAAGATGTACGCGCTCTGCTCGAAGAGCAGACTGAAGAAAAAGATGAAGATGGCGACACCCAGAATGGAGAGCCTGAGTGCGAGTATGTGCTGGGAAGGTGTCAGCGGCTTCTTGCGAAGCGGTAGCACGACGTCCTGGATGAAGATGCTCCCCCATGAATGGAGGTATGTGTCGTGAGTGCTTATGAAGGCGGCGAGCATGACGGCCGCGAATGCACCCATGAGCCCCACGGGCAGGAGCATCGTCAGCACGACGGGGCCCCTCAGCTGACTCTGCACCGCCCCGCTTTCGACTCCAGCGACAATCCCCTCGACGCTCGCTGCTACGCTTGAGAAGTCCGGGTGGTGCATCACCGTATAGATGATGATGGGCACGAACAGGATGAAGAGACCCTGCGGAAACCCCTTCCAGTTGCCGAGAACGCCCGCCATCTTGGCCTCGTGCGCGCTCTTCGCCGAACTGTTGTAGGCCTGGGTTCCCTGCCAGGACAATGCTCCGTAGATGACACCGACGATGCCTATCAGGAAGTACCAGAGGTTGAAGTCCTCGATGTGGCTGGTCTTGAACGGATTGATGAGCGACGCCTGTTCCGGCGCCATCGAGAGGGCCTCTATCACCTGGGTCCAGTCGACCTGCGAGTAGAGGTAGAGCACGATTATGATGAAGACGAGATTGACGAAGATGCCCTGTGCGAAATCGGTAATGATGACCGCTATCTGCCCTCCCGAGAAGACGAAGAAGAGTGCGATTCCCAGAAGGACCAGCATCACGACCGGGTAGATCGGCACGGTCAGCCCCAGAATCGCAAGCTCCGGGGGGAGCCCGCAGAAGTAGATGAAGAACCTGGCGCCGACTGCCGGAAAGATGCCGAAGTTGATGAG
>DAOVNE010000158.1 GCA_030630395.1 Candidatus Eiseniibacteriota bacterium | reverse complement strand
CGGCCCAGCGAGCATTAGAGCATATCGGGGAGCATGTCCGGATGGCCAAGAACCACCTCAGAATCCTGGTCGTCGATGACCAGTCGAGTGTGCGCGAGCTTCTCAAGGCCGTGCTTGGGAGCGACGGTCACGCCGTGGAGGTCGCACCCGACGGCGAGAGCGGCATCGAGACGCTGGCCGAGGGATTCCACGACTTGGTGATAATGGACATCCGGATGCCGGGCATCGACGGTGTTGAGGCACTGAGACGGATGAAGAAGGCAAGCCCTGACTGCGGCGTCATCATGATGACGGCCTACGCGTCGGTGGAGACCGCGGTCGAGGCGATGAAGCTCGGGGCATTCGACTACATCACGAAGCCGATAGACATCGATGAGGTTCGTTCGATCATATCGAGATTCACGGACGAGTCGTCGGGGGCGCCCGAGGAGAGGCCACTCGAGATCGAGCCCTCGAGTGAAATCATCGGGGCAAGTGTCGCGATACGAGAGGTGTTGGAGATGGCTCGGCGCGTCGCCGCGAGCGACGCCACGGTCCTCATCCTCGGCGAGAGCGGAACAGGCAAGGAACTCATCGCGCACGAGGTACACGAGGCGAGCCCGCGCGGACACAAGCCGTTTGTAGCAGTGAACTGCTCGGCCATTCCTGGAGGTCTTCTCGAGAGTGAGCTATTCGGACACGAGAAGGGCGCCTTCACGGGCGCCGGTCGGCAGAAGCGGGGGAGATTCGAACTCGCGGCAGGCGGGACCATCTTTCTGGATGAGATCGGCGACATGTCGTCCGAACTGCAGGCCAAGCTGCTCCGATTCCTGCAGGATCATACCCTCCAGCGCGTGGGCGGATCGAACGACATCACGGTCGACGTCCGCATCGTAGCCGCGACCAACCGGGATCTGGATGCGGCTGTTGCTGATGGGAGCTTCCGCGAGGATCTGTACTTCAGGCTCAATGTCGTGAACATCATGATACCGCCGCTCAGGGACCGCACTGAGGACATACCGCTCCTTGTCGGGCACTTCCTCAAGAAGCACGCCGAGAGAGGCTCGAAGCCGAAGAGGGTGTCACCCAAGGCGATGCGGGTAATGATGAACTACGACTGGCCCGGGAACGTCCGCGAACTCGAGAACGCCATACATCGCGCCGTGGTTCTCTCTCGTGGCGAGACGGTCTTCCCCGAGCAACTTCCGGCGAAGCTCCAGGCGGTTCTGGACTCCGATGTTGATGGCGAGAAGACCGGTGTGACAATCCGCGAAATGGAGCGCGGCATCATCATCAAGACCCTCGCGCAGACCGAGGGCAACAGGACCCACGCGGCGAAGATCCTGGGCATCTCACGCAGAACCCTCCAGAACAAGATCAAAGAGTACGAGATCGAATCCTGACCGCGCAGATTCTGCGCACCTTCGGCCGGTCTATCCTCCGAAATGGGCAATTCCTTCACGCCGGGGCTTCTGCGAAGCTCTGAGCGCGCGTCTCATCTGGAAGAACCAATGGTGTAACATCCGGTGCCGGCAGGTGTTATGTCGCGTGGACGAGAGTCCCACACCGTCCTGGCACGATTGGCACCTCGGTTGCTGTAAGAGGGGTGTGTGAATATTCCTCCGGCCGGCATTCTGAGGCATCATGCGGCTGACGGTGCTGGCCGGAAGGACACACAGGGAGCAGACAAACCAGGGAGGGATGACCTCCCACATCCGAGGGGAGAAGACGATGAGCGGGAAGAAAGGCCTCATAGTAGTAGTGCTGGCTCTGGTGATGGCAACGATGGCTGTCGTTCCGGCGGCCGCGGGCAGAGGTGGACGGTGCGGAGCGATGGGTGGGTCCGTGGGCGGTGGCATGCGCGGGGGACCGGGAATGGGCCCGGGTGCGATGCCGGCGTTCACCGAGGCGCAGCAGGAGAGGATGCAGGAGATCCGGAGCGGCTTCGATGAAGAGCGTGTTGAACTGGTCAACAGGATCAAGGTCATGCATCTTGAGATGCGCGATCTGATGACCGGCGACAACCCCGACTTCGGGAAGCTCGAGCGCATGATCGATGACATCTCAGGCGAGCGGGCCGAGATGATGAAGATAAGGATCCGTCAGCACGTTGCGGTCCGGAAGATCCTGACGGATGACCAGAAGGTGCTGTTTGACCAGGGCTTCGGGAGACAGATGGGTGAGGGCATGGGTGGTCATCCCGGGATGATGGGTGGACGTGGCGGAATGAACTGTGGTCCGGGTGGCGGCATGATGGGCGGACGTGGTGGAATGAACCGCGGTCCGGGTGGTGGGATGATGGGAAGACCCGGCGGCGGCATGCCTCCGTCAGGTGCTCCCGGCGGAATGGGAATCTAGGATGTCACTCGCCTCGGGCGAGTGAACCGGCGCGAGTCGCACTGCAAGGGTTGTGAGCGGCTCGCACCCCCCCCAACAGCGGGCGGTCTCTACGCGAGAGGCCGCCCGCTTTCCACTTGTGTGCCTCAAGGCCCCCTGCCTATACTGCCGGACGAACCGTGTCCGCATGGGGCTCGGGAGCATTCGAACCCGGGAGGCACCAGATGTTCGAGCGCGTCTTCAAGCCTGGTGAGAACGGCACTACCGTCAGGGCCGAGTTCATTGGTGGTGCTACGACGTTCATGGCGATGGCCTACATCATCTTCGTCAATCCGGCGATACTCTCCGCGGCCGGGGGAGCAGGAATGGACTTCCGCGCCGTCATGGCCGCGACGTGCGTGAGTTCGGCCCTGGCCTCGCTCCTGATGGCCTTCCTGGCCAACTACCCGATTGCACTCGCCCCCGGCATGGGGCTCAACGCCTACTTCAGCTTCCTCATATGCGGGAAGATGGGCGTGCCGTGGGAGGTCGCCCTCGGCATCGTGTTCATCTCAGGCGTCGTCTTCACGGTACTGACCCTGGTCAGAGTCAGGGAGATGATCATGAACGCGATCCCGGACGCGCTCAAGCTCGGCGCGGCTGCCGGTATCGGCCTCTTCATCGCGTTCCTCGGTCTCAAGGACGCCGGTATCATTCAGTCTGACCCGGCCTCTCTCATGACGCTCGGAGACCTGCACAGCCCACCGACCCTTCTCGCCCTCTTCGGGCTCGCGGTGACGTCAGCCCTGATGGCGGCCAAGACCAAAGGCGCCATCTTCTGGGGGATTCTCGTCACGGGCGTGGCCGGCATCGTGACGGGGCTGGTCCGGTTCTCCGGCGTCTTCGCCCTGCCTGATCTCTCGCCGACCTTCATGAGAATGAGGCCGCTGGCCGCGCTTCGGCTCGAGTACTTGACACCGATCTTTGTTCTGCTCTTCTTCGACATGTTCGACACCGTCGGCACACTCGTCGGCGTCGGCACGCAAGCCGGGTTCATGAAGGATGGGAAGCTGCCGCGTGCCTCGCAGGCGCTCCTGTCGGATTCGGTCGGCACGATGATCGGCGCCACGCTTGGGACGTCGACTACGACGAGCTTCGTTGAGAGCGCCGCCGGCGTGAGCGCAGGAGCGCGTACCGGTCTCGCGAACATCTTCACCGCGGGTCTCTTCCTCGTGGCACTCTTCTTTGCCCCCCTCGCGCAGATGTTCGGAGGCGGGTACGAGACCGCGGCCGGCATGTTTCTGTATCCGGTAACGGCGCCGGCGCTCATCATAGTCGGGTGTCTCATGATCAAGAGCGTGAGCAGAATAGACTGGGATGATTACTCAGACGCCATTCCCGCTTTTCTTACAATGATCATCATGCCACTGACCTCGAGCATCGCGCACGGCTTGGCCATCGGTTTCATCAGCTACCCGTTGATCAAGGCACTCTCAGGGAAGGCAAGGGATGTCCACTGGCTGGTTTATCTTCTTGCCGCTCTCTTTGTCCTGCGCTATATACTTATCTAGGAGCGAATCTCGTCTGTCAACCAAGGGGCGGGCCGGTGCGCCCGCCCTTTTCTTCTGCCCTCCACTGAGGAGGCGTCCACTGAGGCGGCGTCCGCCTCCGCTTCGGCGTCAGGGAGTCAGGCAACATGCGGATTCGGACTGTCACAGACGCAGAGTGTGCAGCGGGACGACCGGCATTGGCTGTCGTCCTGGCGCTCACGCTTGTTCTTCTCGCCACAGTGCCCGGGACGGTTCACGCTCGTCTCAGAGGCTTCGTGCCTTCCTCACGGCGGGGCGCGGCTGAGGTGTGGGTCGACCTTCCCCGGTTCGCCATGCCGTTCGGTGACGATTACGTGGCGGACTATGCCATCACAGACGGCTGGGGTTTCGGGTTGGGCGTCTCCTTCGGACTCGCTGACAAGATCTGTCTCGAGGGGCGTTCCCTTCAGACCAATCACACCGTCGACGGCGCCGAGTGGGATCTCGATCTTGCCCACATCGGCCTCAAGTACTGTATGGTTGGGGATAGCCCCTTCCAGCCCTTCCTGAGTCTTGGCTACATTCGCCAGAACCTCGAGACCGACGCATCCTACGGACAGCATGGCGAGTATGTCCGACTGACCGGCCACGGAATCCTCGCCTGCGCCGGAGTGGACTACTTCCGAACGGCCAAGTTCTTTGTCACGCTTCGAGTCGAATACGCGTTTGTCGACTACACGTATGCGATCCTCGGAACAGATGAGCAGAATCTGACCGAATCGCTGGATGGGCGCGTGCTTTCGGCCTCCATCGGCATCGGGTACAGAGCGCCGGTCTGGTAGGATAGAGAGCGCGAGTGTCGGAGTCTCTCCGGGACGCGGTCTGGTGTCCAT
>DAOVNE010000216.1 GCA_030630395.1 Candidatus Eiseniibacteriota bacterium | reverse complement strand
GGAGAAACCGCCTCTCGACGACGTCACCCCTGCTCCCACAACCGGCCACCAGACAGAGCAACAGGGCGACGACCACAAGGCCGAATGTTGCTCTCACGATTCTCCATCGTCCGATCACTTCCCGTCCTCCTGTAGGCAGCAAGCTGCTCCGCTACTCGATGTAGCCGCAATCCGCTCTGCTGCTCGATGTAACCGCTATCCGCTCCGCTGCTCGATGTAACCGCAATCCGCTCTGCTGCTCGACGTAACCGCAAGCTGTTCTGCTACTCGATGTAACCGAGCGATCTCAGCTTCTCCTTGATGGCCTCGTCGACTGCGCTCTCCACGGGCTCGTCCGATTCCACGCTGCTTCCGTCGTCACCCGATTCTGCGAGACGGCCGTCTTCATGCGATGGTATGTAGGAGACAGGTCGGGAAGACATGAAGTCTTCTTCGAGTATCTCGTTCAGAACGAAGCCATCCATGTCCCGCCCGATTGGGATGTTGTAGAGCGCGAGCAGCGTCGGTGTGATGTCGAAGACGCTCCCGTTCACGCGCCCGGGCAGCTGTGCGATCCCCGGTCCGGCTGCAGCAAGGACACCGATCTCCCGGTGCATCCATATGCCGAGCCTGATCCCCTCCCGAGACCGGAAGGGTCCCCTGAATCCATGATCGGAACAGATGATGATGGTCGAGTTCTCATCGACGACATCCATGATCTCCCCGATCGCCGCGTCGATGCGTTCGTAGTACAGCGGAATCAGTTCGTCGAATGTCCCGATCAGCTCATCGCTCATGCGAATATCAATGGATGTCGGGTCCCATTCCCCCCAGTAGCGATGGCATGTCACATCCAGCCCCTGGAAGTAGATCGCCAGAAAGTCAGGCTGCTCACGTGACTCAATCAGGTACTTCGACACGTCCAGCACAGTCTGGTCGGCAGCAAGTATCCCCCGAAACGACTCGACGCCTTCTACGACTGTGGGGTCGTCGGGCGCATCCCAGGTATCCCCACCCAGGAATGGGGCGAGTTCACTGTTGGGAGTCGCACTGACCGCACGTGTGTGTGGTGCAAGCTCCAGGGCGAGCTCCGACGGAGCAGTCACGTCCGGGACCTCGGGGTAGCCGTCGCCGGCCGTGTACACGATTCTCTCGGTCACCATGTAACCGTTGACGGTACGAGCGGGCCAGCTGAGCCACCAGTTGACGACCCCGACGGTGTACCCATGCTCACCGAGGATGTCCCACACGGCCCGGGCTTGCCATCCACGCGAGTTGAAAAGCCGTGACTCATCGAGGAAGTCGTTGATCCCATGCTTCTGCGGCGTCTTGCCGGTTGCAATCGATGTCCAGATAATGGGGGACTTCATCTCAGGACCGATTGAGCGCAGGTCCACCTTCACACCGCGCTCCAGGATGGCCGCGATGTTGGGAAGTCTCCCCTCCTCGATCAGCGGCTCGGCCACCTGCCAGTCCATGCCGTCGATGCCGAGGAGTACGACCTTGGGCGGTTCAGGCCTGCCGGCGCATCCCGCTCCGAGCACGAGTGAAGCCGCAGCAGGCAACAACAGGAAGAGCGCGACCACGGTTCGCCTGTCTACTCTCATCGCTACCTACTCCTTGACCTGCTCCCCCTCAAGAACGACCTTCGAGAAATCCGCGATCCCAGCGAAGAGGTCACGAACCCTACTTAGCAGAGCGAGCCTCGCGGCGCGGAGTGCATCGTCTTCGGTCATGACCATGACGGAATCGAAGAAATCATCTATCGGCCGTCTTAGACTCAGAAGCTCGCGGACGGCGCCATCGAGATCGTCGTTCGACACCGCGGACCTGACACCCGCTTCCGCTCTGCCGCGTGCCTCTTCAAGCGCACGCGATGCAGCTTCCACGAGTGCTGCGGCCTCCACCTTCGCGGTGGACGTGCCCTTGAGGATATTCGCCACTCTGCGCGACCCGATCACGAGTCCGCTGAAGTCGTCGGCCTCCCGGAAGTGTGAGAGCGCCACGATTCTCTTTCTTGCGCCTACCAGATTCTCCGCGCACGTCTCGAGAACTGCGTCGACGAGATCGTAGGCGAAGCCCTCTTCAATGAAGACGGCACGCGCGCGCTGCCGGATGAAACCGATGACGGCCTCATAGACAGGCTCGGTGTCACTGTCGGCGACGTCGAATCCTCTCTCCGCCGCTCGCACAAGATCCCCAAGCGATAGATCCAGGTCCCCCTCGAGAATCATACGCACAAGACCTATGGCCTGGCGTCTGAGCGCGTACGGGTCCTGCGATCCCGTCGGGATGAGCCCCGCTGAGAAGCACCCGATTATCGAATCGAGCCGGTCCGTAATACTCAAGATGGTCCCGGCCTCCGTCGAGGGCAAGAGGTCGCCGGCGAAGCGCGGCAGATAGTGCTCATAGATGGCGGTGGCAACACCTGCAGGCTCATCTGAGGCGAGCGCATACTCACGCCCCATTACACCCTGGAGTTCCGTGAACTCCTTGCCGTCTCTGACCATTTCAGTGACGAGATCGGCCTTCGCCAGGTGAGCGGCCCTCACAGCAGTCCCTGTCTCATCTGATGCCAGGAGCGCACCGACGGTTTCTGCGAGATGTTCCAGACGCTCGGTCTTCTCGAAGAGCGACCCCAACCCCTCCAGCCAGACAACGCTCTTGAGTGCATCGACCTTGTCGGCAAACGAATTGCGTGTGTCCTCCTCCCAGTAGAACGCAGCGTCGTCCAGTCGGGAGACGAGGACGCGCTCGTTTCCGGCGCGTATTCCATCCAGCGACTCCGGAGGCGTGTTCGCAACACACAGGAAGAAGGGCTTGAGACTTCCGTCCTCCGCCTCGACGGCGAAGTAACGTTGGTGGCTTCTCATCGCGACGATTATCACTTCCCGCGGAAGGACAAGGAACTGCTCATCGAACCGCCCGGCGAAGACCGACGGACACTCGACCAGGAAGGTCACTTCATCCAGGAGGGCGTCGTCTCTCACAAGTGAACCGCCGCACTCCTCTGCCCCCGTCTCGGCCGCGGCGATGATCGCCGACCGCCGCTCTGAGGCGTCTGCAATGACGTAGTTATCTTTGAGAACGTCCAGATAGTCCCCAGCTCCTGTGAGCGGATGCGGTCCCGGCGACCAGTGTCTGTGGCCCCACGTCTCAGGCAGAGCGCGAACACCCGCGAACTCCATTCCCAGGGAGACCCCGCCCAACATTGCGACGAGCCACCTGACAGGGCGGGCGAAGCGATCGCCGGTTCCCCACTGCATTGTCTTCGGAAAGCTCACCGAATCGAGGGCGGCGCGAAGCATCTCCGGAAGCACCTCGTCCGACGGGCGACCGTGGTCGACCACGTGCACGTGCACGTAGTCACCCCCACCCGTGTCACGCACCTCGAGGTCCGCGACATCCACGCCTTTCGATCTGGCGAATCCGATGGCCGCCTTGGTCGGAGTACCATCCTCGGCGAAAGCCGCGCGGGCCGGGGGACCGACGACATCGTGTTCCACGTCCTCCTGTCGGTCGGCCACCTGAGACACGATGACGGCCAGACGCCTCGGCGTCGCAAACGTACGGAGACTTGCGAAGCTCAGCCGTCCGGCGCGAAGCTCCTTTTCAACAGCCTCCGCGAGCTGATCTATGGCTGGGGGGATGTACGATGCCGGAATCTCCTCAACACCTATTTCGAAGAGCAGGTCCTTGGCCATCAGCTGTTCCCCCCTTCAGTCGCGCCGTCCCCATCGCCGAGAAGGCGCGCCCTCTCGTCCTCGGGGAGCAGGGGGTAGCCGAGTTCCTTGCGCTGCTTCATATAGAGAATGGCTGTCTTCCTCGCCAGCTTCCGAACCCTCGCGATGTAGCCGGTCC
>DAOVNE010000196.1 GCA_030630395.1 Candidatus Eiseniibacteriota bacterium | reverse complement strand
TGATGCCGGACGGGGCGTCTCTGTTTGCCTGGGGTGGGGCGCTTCCGTGGGGAGGTGCTTCCGTCTCAGTGGTTGCGTCGGTGAGTCGGCAGGAAGCGCAGCCTGCCGCCGGGTGTCGTCATCAGGACAACGAAGAGATACGCGACTCCCGACAGGATGATCACGGTGGCGCCGGCCGGGAGGCCGGGCGAGTAGCTCAAGGCCAGCCCCGACGTCGTGAACACGATCGTAAGAAGCGCTCCCCCGATCATCATGTGTGAGAGCCTCGTGGCGAAGCGGCCCGCGATGGCAGCCGGGATCGTGAGAAGCGCGATCATCATCACGATGCCGACCGCGATGACGAGCAGGACGACCGTCAGTGCCGTCAGAAGCAGAAGGCCGATGAAGAACAGATCGACCGGGATTCCACGTGTGCGCGCATACTCCTCATCGAACGCCACCGCCATCAACTGATCGTAGTAGAGCACCACGGAACCGAGAACCACGAGATCGAGGATGCCGAGCAACCAGAGGTCGCTCGTTCTGCCCATGAGGATGTTCCCGAAGAGGTAGCCCATGAGGTCGCCGCCGTAGCCCGGGGTGCGTGCGAGAAAGAGCACGCCGGTTGCCATCCCGATCGCCCACACGGCTCCGATGACCGTGTCGGTCCGCTCCTTGGCCTTGATGCTGACGATGCCGATCACGACCGCCGCGAGGAGGGCGGAAAGGAGTGCCCCGTAGAGAGGATCGAGCCATTCCCAGCCGTGCACTGTCTGCAGATAGACTGCCGCGCCTATTCCGCCGAGGACCGAGTGCGCGATGCCTCCAGCGATGAAGGCGATGCGGCGAACGACAACGAGCGTGCCGACAACGCCGCAGGCGACACTTGCGAGGAGACCCGACAGGAGAGCGTTGCGCATGAATGTGTGTTCGGCGACGGCGCGCAGGAACTCACTCATGGCAATCTCCGGTCTCGAGCGAACTCACTCATGGCCATCTCCCGTCCTGCGTCCATGTTCGTCGTGATCGTGCCGGACCATCCTGATCTTCTCTCCATACATCTCCCTCAACGTGTCGCCGCTGAGCTCTGACGTGGGATGAAGCACTACCGTCTTCTTCACACAGATAACCTTCGTCGTGTACTCCGATACGAACCCGACATCGTGGGATACCAGCACGATTGCCATTCGTTCATTGAGTCTTCGAAGAAGCTCGTGAAGCTGCTCCTCCATCGTCACATCCAGATTCGCGGTCGGCTCGTCGAGAAGGAGAAGCTCCGGGTCGGAGACGAGCGCACGCGCGATCAACGCCCGTTGCCGCTGGCCGCCCGAAAGCGAGGAGAACATGCTCGCTCGTCTGTCGGACAACCCCACTTCAGCGATGGCGGTCTCGGCTCGCTCCCTATCCTCGGACGAGTATCTCATCACTCGGCCTCCAGTAAGCCGCCCGGTCATGACGACATCGAGGACGCGAGTGGGGAAGCTCAGGTCTATCTGTGCGTGCTGGGGCATGTAGCCGATGCGGGGTCTCGCATCCACGGGGCTCGATCCGAGCACGCTGACGGTGCCGGCCGTGGGTCTCAAGAGCCCGAGCACGAGCTTGATGATCGTGGTTTTGCCGCCGCCGTTTGGTCCGACCATCCCTGCGAATTCGCGGTCCAACACGGTGAAGCTCACGTTCTTCAGGACCTCGTGCTCCCCGAAGGAGAACGCGACACCCTTCAGCTCGATGACCACACCTCTTTCTTGTCCCCGGCTCTCGCTCATCGCGCATACTCCTTCACTGCCGTGGCTATCTTCCTTAAGCTTTCCGGATAGTCGTATGCGAGAGGGTCGATGATGACGATTGTAGCGCCTATCTCATCCGCGAACGTCTGAGCGCTCCTTGCCGGATGCTGTGGCTGAACGAAGATGGCGCTGACTCCTCCGGACGACGCTGAGTCGATCAGCCCCGCGAGTTCCCGTGCACTCGGCTCCTTGCCCTCGGATTCGAGGGCGATCTGCCTAAGCCCGTATGCATCGGCGAAGTGACCGAAGGCTGGATGGAATACGAAGAAGCTCTTTCCCCCGCACGGCGCCAGAACTCCCATGAGTTCCTCGTCGAGCATGAGAAGCTCCGTTCTCAGCGAGTCCATGTTGGCGCGGTATGCTTCGGCGCCGGGAGGGTCGATCATGACGAGCGCATCGCAGATGGCGTCGGCCTGAGCGAGTGCGAGTAGGGGGCTCATCCAGGTGTGGGGGTCGGACCCGTGATCATGCTCTTCCCCGATCGCTTGCGTGGAGACGACTGTCATGTCTGGGGTCATGTCCGAGATTCTCGAGAGGATGCCGAACTCGAATGGCAACCCGATCGTGAAATAGACATCGGCCGTCGCGGCCTCTATCATCTGAGCTGGGGTCGGCTCGAATGTGTGCGGAGAGCGGCCCGCCGGAACAAGAATAGAGGTGCTCACTCTCGCACCGGCGATGCGATCGACAAAGAACGCCTGCGGTGCGACAGTGACGAGCACACCGACAGCCGGAGAATCGGCCTTAAGCGGCAGGGGAGAGAGAAAGAGCGAGGCTGAGGCCAACAGCGCGGCGATCGCAAACCCGGCCGTGTGACGACCCAGCTGACTGCCAATCACGCCCCGGCCGGAATCGATCTCTCGGTCCTTCACGCTAGCCTCTCGTCTCTTCATGCTCGCCTCATCCGTCCACCTTGCGGAGTGAACCCTCACCCAGTGAGATTATGAGCCGCAGGGGCCGTGTGCAAGGCAGAACTGACGGATAGCCGACTTTCCCCTGGGACCGTGAAACCACGCCCCGGCCAGAGCATCAGAAGCACTGGTCGAATGATAGTGATTCTTATTCCCAAGTAAGGAATGTACCATGCAGGCGTGCGACTCCCTTCGGATGACACCAAGCCGCAGAGCGATTCTGGCCGTTCTTGGGCAGAAGCGCTGGCACCCGACGGCTGAAGAGGTGCTTCAGGAGGTAAGAAGAGCGCTCCCGGGTGTTGGGTTGGCCACGGTCTATCGAAACCTCGAGGTCTTAAGAGAGCAAGGTCTCATCCGCATCGTGGCGGAAGGCCGGGACAAGAGGCGGTACGATGCCGTCGTCGAGAGACACTACCACGTGAGGTGCGTGCAGTGTGGACGAGTGGAAGATGTGGATCTGAGCGAGCGGGAGTGGATTGAGGATGAGGCCACAAGGGCGAGCGGCTTCGAGATCACGAACCACGAACTGATGTTTCTGGGCACATGTGGTGATTGCGCGAGAGCGCGCAGGGCAGAGAAGGAGGAGCACTGAGATGGAACTCAAGGGAAGCCGGACGGAGAAAAATCTGATCGGGGCGTTCGCGGGTGAGTCGCAGGCAAGGAACCGCTACACGTACTTCGCGAGCAAGGCGCGGAAGGAAGGCTACCGCCAGATATCGGAGATCTTCGAGGAGACGGCGAATCAGGAGCGCGAGCACGCGAAGAGGCTCTTCAAGTTCCTCGAAGGTGGTGAGGTTGAGATAACAGCATCGTTCCCCGCTGGTGTCATAGGTACGACGCTTGAGAATCTCGAGGCCGGCGCCGGCGGAGAGAACTACGAGTGGACTGAGATGTATCCGTCGTTCGCGAAGATCGCGCACGAAGAGGGCTTTTATGAAATCGCGACGGTCTTCGAGTCGATCGCGATCGCCGAGAAGCAGCACGAAAAGCGCTACAACGATCTCGCCGGGAACATAAAGGCCGGAAGGGTCTTCAAGCGCGAGAACAAGGTTGTCTGGCGTTGCATGAACTGTGGCTATCTCCACGAGGGCACCGAGGCTCCGGAGAGCTGTCCTGCATGCGCGCATCCGCAGGCACATTTTGAGATCCTGGGTGAGAACTGGTAGCAGACGCTTTGAGGAGAGCGCGAGACGCGGAGGTGGCGCGGCGCGCAGTCTTGAGCCAATCGGGGAGAGGGAAGATGTCGGAGCGAACAGGATTGACAGCGGTTGGGGGGAATCCCCTGACGCTCGGGGGGGACGAACTCAGGGTGGGGGACAGAGCACCCGGGTTTGAGCTGGCAGGCAACGGTCTGGAATCCGTGAACTCGTCAGAGTTCGATGGGAAGGTGCGCATCGTCGCTACGGTCCCGTCATTGGATACAGGGGTTTGTGACACCGAGACCCGTCACTTC
>DAOVNE010000055.1 GCA_030630395.1 Candidatus Eiseniibacteriota bacterium | reverse complement strand
GGCGTACGGTGTGCTCGGGTGCGCGGGGTATGCGAGGGTTGACTTCCGGGTCACCGATGAGCTTGAACCGTTCTGTCTGGAGGTCAACACCGTCCCTGGGATGACGGCAGTGAGCCTCGTTCCAATGGCCGCTCTGGCGGCCGGGATCGACTTCCCGGATCTTGTCGAAAAGATCGCAGAACTCGCCTGAAATCACCACTTTCTGGCACATCAGATGCACTCCTGTCCGTGTCGTCAATGCGATGAGCACGCGATTCGGCAGGGTATGTAAATCATCTCGACAGTCGGAATTCCCGGCTGAGCGCCGGTATCCTCCTATGTGGTAGTAAGTTAGCCACGCTACCGAGAGTCCTGCCCACCGAATAGTGTCGATAAACTTTACACTTCTTGGCGATCATCGTTGACTGGTGCTCGGCGCGCTGTTAGCGTAGTGCCAAGCTTCGTTGCACTTGCGCCACATTGGGGCGCCGCGCGAGGCTTCTGTTCGGGAAGTGTAACAGGTGACGGCAGATACAACAGATAGAGACGAACCTGTCGCTCGGCGCAGGTGATTCAAGGGGGATCAGTCCATGTGTAGACACAGTCTTCTCGCAGCCCTTCTTCCAGTGCTGGTCACGATGACGGTCCTCTCGCCGGTGGCCACGGCACAGCAGGCGGAGTACATGATCGGCGCAGGCGACATTCTCGCTGTCTCTGTCTGGCGACACGCGGATTTGGACAGGAACATAGTCGTCCGCACGAACGGGCTTATCACATTCCCACCGGTCGGGGAGCTGATGGCACAGGGCATGACGCCCACGGCGCTCGGCCGCGAACTCACACTGCGGCTCCGGGACTACACGAGAGAGACGAATCAGGTAACAGTGACGATCGTCCAGTTCAACAGCCAGGCCATCTTCCTGACCGGTCAGGTGGCAATGCCCGGACGCTACAGCTTCGAACGGCTGCCGGACATCCTCCAGGTGCTGAGTGAGGCCGGGGGGCCTCTCCCGATGGCTGATCTCTCGTCGGTCGCTATCGTTCGCCCGACCGCCGCGGGGCCGGAGGTGATCTCAATCGATCTCAGCGCCTACATGCGGGGTGAGATGGCCGGCGCGCTGCCGGAGCTCAGGCCGGGTGACACAATCGAGTTTCCGGCCTCCTACGGAGGTGGCGTGACGGGTTCGGGGAACGTCTACGTGCTTGGTGAGGTCAATCGTCCCGGCGCCTATCCGCTGACCGAGGGCATGGACCTCCTCCAGGTTCTCGCTCTGGCGGGGGGAACGACCAGAGAGGCCAAGCTGTCAGACGTCGTCGTCGTGATGGATGCCGGTGGAAGTCAGGTCGCAGCGAACGTGGACCTGACTCGCATAACCAGCGATGGGGCGGCCCGTCCGTTCCGGCTCTCGGGGGGCGACAGAATCGTCGTACCGATGGAGGGCTCAAGCATCGGTGATGTTCTTCTGAGCGGCGCCGGCTCGCTACTGAGTGCGACGACGAGCGTTCTGCAGGGCTATCTCCTGTATCTCACAGTCGATCGGACGCTCGACGATTCGAGGCTCCAGCAACAACTGAGCAGCCAGACTCAACCATAGGCACTACACGTGGGGGACACATGCGCGAGCAGGAGACAGCACAAATCGATATAAGGAGCTACGTGCGGGCACTCTGGAGAAAGAGGTGGCTGGTCTTCATACCAGTGATCGTGGGTGGGATAGCCGGGTTCTTCATCAGCATCTCGCTCAGTCCCGTGTACGAGGCGACCAGTACGGTTGCGATGCGGACCCAGGAGCAGCTGTCCGCACCGCTCGCCAGGCTCGTCGGGAGTTCTCATGCTGAGGATCAGCTGTCTCGGCTGCAGGAGAAGGCGAAGAGCAGGACGTTTCTCGTCGAGCTCGTGCGTGCCCTCGACATGACGGATGATCCAGGCGTGAGGGGTTGGGCGGAGAAGATGTATGAGAAGGATCCGTCTCTCAGTGTCGAAGAGTATGCCGAGGCGAGAATGGTCGAATTCCTCGAGACCCGTGTCGCCGTGATACGAACCGCTGCCAACGTCTTCAAGGTCGTTGTGCGGGATCTGGATCCGGACCGCGCCGTGTTGTTGGCGCAGCATATCACGAACGCATTCGTGTCGGCTTCGAATCGCCAGCAGCTCACTGAGATCCGCTCGATCCACGACTTCAGTGTTGAGCAGCTGGTCATCTACAAGCAGAAGCTCGATGAGGCGGAGCAGCGTCTGCGGTCCTATCAGGAGGGGCGGATAACGAGGGCGACCATCGCGAACCCCGTCAACTCGCAGAACGTGGGTCGCGTCGACGTGCTGATCAGTCAGGCGATGGTAGAGGGAAGCGACGCACAGCTCAGGCTCAACGACCGACGCAGTGCGCTCAGGAGCCTCGGAGATGCGACATCCCGTGCCCTGGCAGATGAGACCTTCGAGGAGCTGGATGCCATCAGAACCCAGCTCGTGTCTCTGGAGTACGAGGTGGCTCCGGCTCTTGTCAGAGGCTCAGGCGACGGTCCCGAGATCCACTCCCTGTACGTGAGCATCGCTGAGAAGAAGGACCTTCTCAGAAGCACATCCAAGACGATTGCAGTCCGAGAGGCGCCGGGTGCGAGCGTCGCAGCCATCGATGCCTTCGCCGAACTGAAGGTCGTTGAGGCCGAAGTGGAGATGATCGCGCAGCGCCAGCGCACGCTCTCGCGGTTCATGTGGACCTACACCCAGGGAATGGCGAACGCGCCGGAGGCCGAGCTGGAACTGACGCGCCTCATGCAGGAAGTCGAAAGCAACAGGGCTCTCTACTCGGCGTTTCTGGAGCAGTCAGCGGCAGGGCAGATCACGGAGGCGCTGGAGGCAGCAAGAGCCGGGGGACGTTTCGAGATAATCGAGCCACCGACGCGCCCGATGGGTCCGGTCGCGCCGGACAAGACCATGATTCTGGTGCTTTCGATACTAGGAGGCCTGGTTGTCGGGCTTGGTCTGGTTCTGGCCGCGGAGCAGAGTGATACGTCATTCAAGAGCGTGGAAGATGTGGAGGCTACGCTTGGACTTCCGACGTTGGCGACCGTTCCCAACGCGGAGATCTTCCAGAAGATCACTCAGGCGGAGAGTGAGCACAGACGCAACCACTCCACGCCGACCAGGGGTGATCCACAGATCCTGAAGCACCTGCTACGGGAGACGCCGATCTCGTTTGAATTCCGCAGGCTGACGCGCAAGCTCGCGAAGAGCGGAAGAGGAGTGCCGAGATCGATTCTGGTTACAAGCTCCAACCGCGGCGAGGGCAAGACAACGACGGCGGCGAGCCTGGCCATTACGTTGGCTCGACACCACGCGGGGCGGACCATACTCGTGGACTGTGATCTCCGAAAGCCCCGCATACACCGCGTGATGGAGGTAGACAACACCACGGGCCTCTCCGACGCGATCAACCGAGGGAACCTCGCCGATGGGGATATCAAACCCACGGCGCTTGCCAATCTCGACGTTCTCCCGGCCGGGGCTCTCCAGCAAGAGGTGACGAGAGTCGTTGAGTCGTTCCCCGAATCACGCGTGATGTCCGAACTCCTTTCCGAATACGACCACGTCGTGATCGACACTGCTCCGAACGTGGCTGTGCCCGATGCGCTGTTCATCGGTGGGCGTGTGGACGCGGTCGTCATGGTTCTCAAGGCAGGCGTCACTCCGCGCGAGGTGATCCTGCGCGGGCTGGAGCTACAGCAGGAGGAGAAGGACAACGTTGTCGGCGTCGTCGTGAACAACTTCGAGCACGTGCTGCCGTACTACTACGACTACAAGTACTACGGGTACGGATCCACGAGTTCAGAGGAGAACCGAAGGGACAGCTAGCAGCTTCGCATCAGGAGGGGAAGTGCCCAGAGTCCTTGCCATATTCGGCACCCGACCGGAAGCCATCAAGATGGCGCCTGTGATCTCCGAACTCAGGCGCCACAACGATGTATTGGAGTCCCTGGTCTGCGTCACGGCTCAGCATCGGGAGATGCTGGATCAGGTGCTCGGGTTCTTCGGTATTGTGCCGGATGCGGATCTGAACATCATGCGCGAGGATCAGACGCTCTGGCAGATAACGGCCGATGTCCTGGGTGGGCTCGAGACCGTACTCACGGATCTCGCGCCGGACCTGGTGCTCGTTCACGGTGACACGACGACGACCATGGCCGCGGCACTCGCGAGTTTCTATCACAAGATCCCCGTCGGCCACGTCGAGGCGGGTTTGAGAACCAACGATATGTATTATCCCTTCCCCGAGGAGATGAACCGGGTTCTCGCTGACTCGCTCTCGTCCTATCACTTCGCGCCGACGGCGGAGTCCAGGCGGAATCTCCTCAGGTCCGGGGTATCCGAGGAGTCCATCTTCGTCACGGGCAACACGGTGATAGATGCCCTTCTGTCGGTCGCGGACGATCCCCGTCTTCCTGATCTGCCGGTTCCGTCCGGCGGTCGGATGCTCCTCGTCACTGCGCACCGCCGTGAGAACTTCGGTGCTCCACTTGAGGGAGTGTGCCGGGCTCTTCGGGCGGCCGCGGACCGCTTCCCCGATCTGAGCATAGTCTACCCCGTGCATCTGAATCCAAACGTACAGCGGCCTGCGCGCTCGATCCTGGGCGGTCACGACCGGATCCATCTTCTCGATCCCGTCGAATACCCGGTGCTCGTAAGGCTCATGAAGGAGGCGCACATCGTCGTCACCGACTCGGGTGGCCTCCAGGAGGAGGCCCCCGCGCTCGGGAAGCCGGTTCTCGTTCTCAGAAACGAGACGGAGCGGCCCGAGGCGGTAGCGGTGGGAACCGTGCGACTGGTTGGAACTGATGAGGACGCCGTGTTCGGGGAGATATCGAGTCTGCTCACCGACGAAGCACGCTACGAACGAATGGCTGAAGCAGTGAACCCGTACGGAGACGGCTGCGCCAGCGAGAGGATCGCGTCAGCGATAGCGGGCGCATTTGGACTCGACGGATTCGATCCGTTTGAGGAGTTCAGTCCGAGACTCTAGCGGTGTTCCACCGGACGTTGCACCTGAACCGATTTCCCAGGAGAAACCGAGATGGTCGTCGTCATGCTTCCAGCCTACAACGAGTCGGACTCCGTCGGTCCGCTCCTTGAGCGGATCGCGCCGGTCCTGAACGGTCTCAGCGATCGAGGGTCGGTGCTTCTCGTGGACGACGGCAGCTCCGATTCCACTGTCGAGCTGGGGCGAAAGAAGGCCGATGACCTCGGCGTGGATCTCGAGGTCGTGATTCACGAGGTCAACAGGGGTCTGGGAGAGGCGCTCAAGACCGGCTTCTCGTGGGCAAGGGACCATCTGGCCGAGGGCGACGTTCTCGTGGTCATGGACACCGACAACACCCACGACCCCGACGTCATACCTTCGATGCTGGCCAGGATTGACGAGGGGTACGATGTGGTCATTGCCTCACGGTACGCGCCCGGCGGTGAGGAGATAGGACTCTCGCCCTTGAGGGCGATCCTGAGCAGGGGAGCGAGTCTCATGCTCAGGATGTTCCTCCCGGTCAAGGGAGCACGCGACTACTCGTGCGGATACAGGGCGTACAGAAGCTCCGTCATCGCACGTGCTTTCGCAACCTATGGTGATGGGTTCATCACGGAGCAGGGATTCGTCTCATCGGCTGAGATACTGATCAAGTGTGCCTACCTTCCCGCGAAGGTGGGAGAGGTGCCGCTCATTCTTCGATATGACCTCAAGGGTGGGGCCAGCAAGATGAACATCGGTGACACAATTGGACGCTATCTCAAGATGATCGCCGCCGGGAGGCGTGCCATCCGGAGACAGCGAAGGGGGGTAACCGCATGAAGGGGATTCCATTGATCCTGCTGGCTGTGATGCTTGGCGCAACCGGCCAGATCATCATGAAGAAGGGGATGATGATCTACGGCGAGGTCTCGGCGGGATCGGTGTGGAGTCAGCTTGTCCCGATACTCAAGGTGCCCCAGGTCTTCGTCGGGTTCCTCTGCTACGGCATAAGCGCCGTGCTCTGGATCGCCGTCGTATCGAATGTCGATCTGAGTCTGGCGTATCCCATGGTGAGTCTGGCCTACGTCATCGTTTTCATTGCTTCGTGGCTCCTGCTGGGTGAGCACATCTCCGCGCTGCGTGTGGCCGGTCTTGTGATCATCATCGCAGGCGTACTCGTTATCTCGAGGAGCTAGGTGTTGAACAGGCGTGCCGAAATCGCGACGCTCATCGCAATTCTAGTGGGGGCCTCCGTGATCCGCTTCTGGGGAATCACGTGGGGCCTCCCGCACGCCTATCATCCGGACGAGGGCTCGATTCTCTTCCATGCGCTCGGCTTCGGCACCGGGGACCTGAATCCACATTGGTTTCGCTGGCCCTCCCTGACCATGTACGTGATGTTCGGCATCTACGGCTGCTACTACGTTATCGGGAAGCTCATGGGGACGTTCTCAGTTCCCCCGGACCTTGTTAAGGCCTATCTCACCGATCTGTCGCCGTTCTGGCTCATGGGTCGCATCGTGTCGGCGGCATCCGGAGTCGTGACGGTCTGGATCACATGGCTCTTCGGGCGCAAGTCGTTCGGAAGCTACGTGGGGCTGACTGCGGCTGCGATTCTCGCCGTTCTCTTTCTCCATGTTCGTGATTCTCACTACGCCACGCCTGACGTCATGGCAGCGATGATAGCAGCCGGCTCACTTCTGGCCGCGCTCTACGCATGCAGGTCGTCGCGATCCTCATTCATCCTCCTGTCGGGGTTCCTGGCCGGGCTCTCGGCATCGGCCAAGTACCCGGGAGCGCTGGCGGCGATCGGAGCGCTGGTCGCCCTGGTTGTGCTCGTCAGGCGGAGACGGGGAGGCCTCTGGCTTCTGCCGGTATCCGGGGTCGCCATCGTTGCCGGCTTCCTCATCGGAACTCCCTACGCGCTTCTCTCGAGCGACGAGTTCACGAGAGACGTCCTGCGTCAGTTCACGATGGTTTCGGAGGCCGGGATTGCACAGGAGGCGTCATCGTACGCAGCCGGTCTGCGCGAGATCGTCATGGAGAGCCTGGGTCGTGGTGTCGGCTGGGTAGTGATGCTGATGGCCGCGGTAGGCGCGCTCCTGCCCATAGGGCTCTGGAGCGCGAAGCTTAGCTACGCTCATCGCCGCCATCGTCCGGCCGCGCTCACAGGGGAGCCGACCATAGCCGACGCGGCCTCGGCGAAGGTGATCGCCGTCTCCTTCTCGATAGCAGTTCTTCTGGTCATGAGTCTTCTGACCGTCAAACGAGCTACGTATCTCACACTTGCGCTCCCCTCTGTGGCCTTTCTGGCAGCCGTCGGGTTGGAGGGACTCTTCGCTCGCCTCGCGGTACGCCGCCATCGCGCACTCGCCGCGGCGCTTGTGATCATCGCCGCTGCTGCCGTTCCGTCCGTCAGATACTTGAGTGCACTCGCGGTGGTTGACACGCGAACGAGGGCGAAGGAGTGGGT
>DAOVNE010000175.1 GCA_030630395.1 Candidatus Eiseniibacteriota bacterium | reverse complement strand
CGTTCTTCATTGTGGCATGACGCAGGCTCTCTCAGCCCGCAAGCTCAAGGCTCAGGCGGATCAAGCACCTCTGGCTCCCTCCCCGGATCTTCCCGCACAACATCCGCGCATCAGCTGCGAGCGTTAGGGCCGGCGCGATGGGTGGGGTGCCAGCGGCGCAGCAGCGGCGCGTGCTCCGCACACGATAGCAGCCAGCGTGACGGCCAAGCTCGTAGGCTGCATGCGCTAGTTAGACCGCCCCAAGAAGCACAGATTCGGACCCTCCAACGTGAACCTCATAGGTATGATAACCTGCGAGGGAATCGCTCGCCCGAACAGCCTGGCGGGAGCAAACCTCCAGCCGCAGATTGACTTGAGTGCCGTCATGTCGAGAAGCGGGATGCTCTGCAGAAGCTCCTTCCCTGTGATGACACCGGTTGAGTCCAGACGCGCGACCATGACCACCGTTCCCTCCACTTTCGCCTTCCGCGCTGACTTCGGATACGGGCCCCTGGTCCACGCGATGACTCGCGGCGGCTGATCGTAGAACACCGGAAAACCTAGCAGCGGACGGGTGGAAGCAGTGTCCGGGGCGGTGCCCGACGAATCAAGGGAAGCCAAGCATACCCTCCGGCGAATCACGGATGGCCTCTTCCCTCCTAGGACGAGAAGGGTAAGGCTATCCGGATACAGGGTGACGAAAGTGTCAATGGTCGTGTCACCAACGCGGATGCGCAGTTCATGCCTACCAGCAGGAATCTCATTGCTACTCCACGGGCGAAGCACTCCCACGTCACCAGAGATGTCGCACGAGGGCAGCGCGAACGTCGCGGTCCCCTCTCTGATTCGTCCAACAAGAACATGGTGAGCGAACGCCTCACTCGAATCACCCAACTGAATCAGGAGGGAAGCGCGGGTGCCAGACTCGCAGCAGACGGAACTGGGCGATACGACATGAAGAACCGCAACGAGAGCGACCGAAGCCAGCAGCGACCTGTGTATCATCGACCCCAATCTACCCCTAGGCACTGGGCGGTCTGACTCCAAGTAGTAGCGCCCAAGGGCAGTGGCTGCCCCTGGGCGCTTATCGATCTCTCGGAAACCTACTCGATTCCTAGAATATGAACGTCACCGAGAATCTGTCAATGTGATCCAGATTCCCCATGTCAGCGTATGCGTAGTCGACACGAATCGACGCCTCGCTGGTCGGAAAGAGCAGGCCGGCTCCAAGTGTCAGACCCTCTTCATCGTAGTTGTAGCGGTAGCCGGCACGCCCGAACAGGAAGAGCTTGCCCTTGTTGAACGTGTACTCGGTCCCCGCACTCATGCGATCGACCTCGTCGGCCGACCTCTTGTAGTCCGCCGCCACGGTGACGCGGTGAGTCACCACATCAAACACCCTCATCGAAACGCCGGCTCTGTATGTAGTCGGCATCGGGAAGTCATCCCCGAAGCCGGTCTCGGAGCCCGTTCGGGACCAGTGGTTCGCAGGACCGAGATTCATCACAGAGACTCCCACCCGCAGATTCCGCAGACGGGTCTCATAGAGAACGCCGATATCCCCGGTCACACCCTCACAGAACGCCTCGGCCATCCCCAAGTGGTACCAGCGAACAGTCCCTCCAACTGAGAGACCGTCACCGAAATCCCAGCAGTAGCTGCCTCCGAATGCCATGTCCCCCGCATCGACCCGTTCCCCAGTACCGATGTCCAGCTCGCTATCGGGATCGTAGTATTCGGTCTTCTCGGCGTAAGGGTTCATCTGCATCACGGCCCAGCTGAACGCGAATGTGCCAGGCACAACGCTGTGATGGAATCCGTAGCTCACGTGCTGGTACGAGATGTCCCCAGGCCATGTTGATGTCTCAATGTGGATCTCACTGTCTTCCATGAACTTGAGTCCCGCAGGGTTATAGAAGACGGTGAGTGCATCGTCGGCGAGTCCCGTAAACGCACCTCCCATCCCGATCTGCCTCGCGCCTGCATCCACCTCGAGGAAGCCGGCAAGATGCGTCCCGGCTCCACCGGCGAAGCCCGCCTGTGGAACGCAGATCAGCAGTGATAGCGCGCCTATCGCAAGCAGGTGTCGTCGCAAGTAGTATCTCCTTTCAACATCCCCCCGGTCGAAGACACTCAGAAGGGGGATACTTCACTTGGTGGAACAAGTGGGTCCAGAGTATCAGAAGGCAACCGTCATCCCCACGCGATGAACGGCTCCGAGATAGCCAAAGTCCACGTAACTGTAATCCACTCCAACCCAGCCGAGAGAACCAACAAAGACCCTGGCGCCACCTCCGGCTGAGAATGTCTCCTCATCGTAGTTCATCTTGTAGCCGACGCGTGCGAAGTACATCTCGTTGAGAGCGTACTCCGCCCCCACATTGATCTTCTCCGACGTGTCGGAGGGATGCCTGAACTCGGCCGCGACCGTCACCCTCTGTCCGGGCGTGTCGATAACCCTCATCGAGACGCCGAACTTGAACGTCGCCGGCATCGGAACATCATCCTCAATGTAGGTGGCTCCCGGCCCCATGTTCTGGATGGAAAGACCGATCTTCAACGATCGGAAGCCCGTATCGTAGAGAGTCCCGAAGTCCATCAGGAGTCCCTCCACGTAGTAGTCGCCGAGCCCCTCAACTCCCAGCACAGAGAGGTCTCCCAAACTTGAGTGAACCCATTTCATCGTGCCGCCGGCCGAGAACTTGTCGGTGAATATCCTGGTGTACGTGACACCAACGGCCAGATCGCTGCACTGGAAATCAACACCAACACCCTCCGGGACATCCGCAGTCCTCACAGACATGGGGTCCATGGAGAGCGATGTCACGCTGATGCCGAGCACTCCTGGAATGAAACCGGGGCGCATTGCGTAGCCGAAATACTGATGGGTTATATCCGCCGGCCAGGTCGCGTACGTAAAGATTGCCGTCGGCTTGGTAATGAACCTCAGCCCCGCGGGGTTCCAGTAGAGCGACTCAATCCCCTCTGCCGCCCCCACCATCGCCTCACCCATCGCCGTCCCGCGAGCCCCCGCTCCGATTTCCAGGAACTGAAAGCCGACTGTGCCGACCTTCTCGAACATCTCTGTGGCTGACGCCGGCACCGCCAGAACACCCACAGCGAGCAGGGCCAGTAGAAGCTTCCGAGTCAAGAACTCCCTCCTTCCGCCGGGCGACAGGCGCGTCCGGGCTCATGCCGCCGGCACCACATCAGCTACTTGATGATCGCGAACTTCCCGATCTTCTCTCCCACAGGTGAGTCGATGTGGTACATATAGACACCGCTCACAATGATCTGGTCGTTTCGAGAGATCATATTCCAGCACGCATCTCCGCCTGATTCCTCAGCTTCCGGATGGAGCGTCTGAACGAGCTCCCCTCCAAGCGAGTAGATCCTGATGATCGCGTCGCGCGGCAGATTCTGAAAGCAGATCTTCTCTCCGGTCGGGTCCGTCTCGTCGGGCGCCAAGTTCCAGCGCGCCATGTACTCGTGATCGACGTAGGGATTCGGCACGACGCGCACATCGTCCAGCGTATTGTGCACTGCCGAATTGGGCATGACGAGAGTCTTGTTCTGCGTGTACTTGCCGTAATGATAGCCTTCATCCGTGCTGTCGTACGCGGTGACGGAATACCAGTAGGCGAAACCGTTCTTCACGAGCGTATCGACGAAGGCGTACTTCCCAATGCCTTCAAGCCCCGTGTCCCATTCCTCCAGCTCCCAACCACCGTCACCCTTGTCTATGTCGAGGACGAGCTGCCAGTCCTGATCACGTGGCTCGGTCGATTCTCTCGTCCACCCGACGGCCTTCCACACCTGATAGCCAAAGAAGTCCCTGATCCTGGTCAGCGGATCTTCAATGTCCTCCGGATAATCATCCCACTCGAGACGAACGAAGTGGTCCCCAGCCGTGATCTCCTGGGCCGGCGGAGGCGGAGGAGTGTCGGCCACCCAGTGGATAAGCACGCTCTCCGGCTCGCCAATGCAGTTGGGAACGGTCTGAGTGATACCGTTGTAGATCTGCTGCGCCGTCGCAGCGTTCTCGAGCATTCCATCGAAACCCTGCCCCAGCACGAAGGCGTACTGGAACTCAAGCGTGTCGCCGGGCACTATCTCCCTGAAGGGACCGGCTGAAAGGAGCAGGCGGTAGTCCTGTGGTGATTCGGCGTCGCGATCGATATTGACCAGATACTCGTCTTCCTCGTCGATATCGCCGTCGTTGTCGTTGTCCAAGCCATCCAACAGAGGGAAGTCGGCAGCTCCTCTTAAGAGACGGTAGCGGTCCCTGTCATGATCCGGGTCCTCAGCACCGATCGACCAGATACTGAACGCGTGGACCTGAACCTTGGTGGGACCACTTGGTAGATTCCCAGGTTGCAGCGTATCGGCGTCGATGGTCGGG
>DAOVNE010000203.1 GCA_030630395.1 Candidatus Eiseniibacteriota bacterium | reverse complement strand
GGTGGAACTTGGTGTCCTCGCCGGGATCCACCTGCGTGGCAGCATCGTGCCGGATTCCGAGCAGGAGTGAACAATGCGGCGCTGTGGGACGGATCCCCTTGACTAGCGGCACAAGAGACACTCAGACAGCCTTCGCAAGCAAAGTCGTCGTGCTGCTTATGAGCCTGGCGGTGCAGAGCAGCCTCGCCTGGCTGCTCGGTACCGACGGCAGAGGATCCTACGCCGTCTGCCTCCTCTTCGCCACACTCCTTGGCACGGTGTTGAGCTTCGGCATCGACGTCGCCGGGCAGTACTACGTGGCCTCCGGGAAGATGAAGAGACCGGACGCCATCTGGGGCACGCTCACAGCACTTCTGGTTGCGTCAGGTGCAGCCATAGTCGTCGGCAGAATCCTGATGGGATTCGATCTCGCGTTCCTCGCGAAAGCATCCCGCAGCTCATTCATGCTTGCCCTTGTGATCATCCCGTTCTCAGTCATCGGACAAGGCTCGATTCTGCTCCTGATCGGGATGGGGCGCATAAGGTGGATGGCCATTACGTCTGTGGTCGCCGTCGTCGCACAGTTGGTTGTGGCGCTCACTCTGATGAAGGGCTTCGGGTTCGGAGTCAACGGGGCTCTCCTGGCGATCCTCGCCGCAGGGCTCACCAGCACGGTAATGGCGACGGTCGACTTCGCGCGAGCGGGGGCGCTCGGCAGAGTGCATCTCCGGCTTGCGCACTTCAGGGATCTTCTTACCTACGGTCTCAGGTCGTATGTGGCGAAACTCAGCGCGGCGACCTACTTCCGGCTGGGAACAATGATCCTGGCCTTCTTCGCACCCGCCGCCGAGATTGGCATTTTCGCAGCCGGGTCGGGGCTGGTTACGAGGATTCTGATGGTCCCCACCTCCATAGAGACCGCCCTCTTCTCAAGAGTCGCAGCGGACGGGAAGGGGCGTCCGGACACGGTGAGCCAGGCGGCGCGGGTATCCGCCATGGTCTCCGGCGCCTGTCTTCTTGCTCTCGCGCTCCTGGGCAGGCCGATCGTTGCCTTGTTGCTTTCCCCTTCGTTCTCGAGGGTTGTTCCGCTCATCTGGATCATGATTCCAGGTGTGTACGCCCGCGCGGCGACGAAGGTTCTCGCGTCCTACTTCATGGGTACGAACAGACCGGGCACATGCTCGTGGGCCATCGGACTCGGAATGGTCGTGAACGTGCTCGCCCTGTTCGCGCTCTTGCCTTCATACGGTCTCACAGGCGCGGCCTGGGCGATGACGCTCGGCTACTTCACGAGCAGCGCCATCCTCGTGGTCTCGTTTCGGATCGCGAGTGGCATGACGGTGATAGAGACATGGCTTCCCAGAGCAGAGGATCGCGCTGTCCTTCGGCAGGTTGTTGGAGGTGTCTGGCAGAAGTTCGGGCGTACCGGCAGTCCCTCGTGACAATGGGAGACTAGATGAGAATCGCGTTCGTCGGGGACATCTGTCTCCATACGGACCCCAGTGTCTGGGTCGGGGCGAGCACTCCGGATCTGCACACCATGCTCGGCGTCGATCTTGTCGTCGGCAATTTCGAGTCGGTGATCGACGGAGCGGAGAACGGCACACCTGCCGATAAGATATGCCTCACCATACCCGAGCAATCACTTGAGAAACTCCACGCGATCGGAATCGATGTGGTCTCGGTTGCGAACAACCATTTCGCCGACTACGGAGCGGCTGCAGCGAAGCACACAGTAGAAGCTCTTCAGAAAGCGTTCGGTAGGGACCGCGTCTTCGGGTGGCGGGATCAGCCGACGGCGACCCTGGCTCCCGGCCTTCAAGTAGTAGGTGTCTGCTTCCCCGAGACGAACCCGATCGTTCTTGAGGGGCCCTTTGGCGTGAGCTTTGCGGGGAGCGTCAAGGGACTCGTGGGGCAACACCGAAGTGGAGACTCGGAACTCATCGTCTTCGCCCATTGGGGAGAGGAGCACGTGGCATGGACCGCTCCCGAGCTGAGGGCGAGAGCGCGCACACTTCTGGAGGAGGGTGCGGCGCACATTGTGGCCAGTCATTCGCACGTCGCCGGCGCCGGTGAGTTCGTGGGGCAAGGAAGCGCCATCTACAGTCTGGGGAATTTCGTCTTCCGTACTATTCCGGAAGGCAATAGACGGATGCTGCCCGGCAACTGCCGGGGGGCGGTAGCCGTGTACAACTGGGACGGCGAGCGCTTGAGGCTGGAGGAGAGCTGGCGAAGCGCGTTCGATGAACGGTTGAACCTCTCCGCTCGAAGAGGGCGGCGCCGGCTTCCAGGCGGTCCGATGGCCAAGCTCCATCTCCGGCTTCCCCAGTCTCTTCAGGGAACCGTGTACCGTTCGGCCGTGAGGACCCGGTGGTTTAGACGGGGAATCGCGAAGATAGCGAGAGGGATAGAGAGGCCGAGCGTGAGCAAGCTTGGAACAGTCGTGAAGCGGCATCGCAATCGTGGCGGCGCCCCCAGCGGGGGCAGGTGACGGATGAATAGCACAGTGCTTGTCCACAGCGAAGGCGAGATCACGGCATCGGGCGAAGCCACGTCCCGGGGGCGCGTGCTCGAGGCCATGGAGAAGGTCGGACTTGCCGGCGCGGTTGCCGCTGTCGTGCTGCTTGGGTATGTGCCAGGCACACTCAGGCTCTTCTACGTTGTGCTGGCGGGCAGTGTCGGTCTCTATATCGCAGCCCGCGGTGAGGGATTCCTTCATTCGCTTCTGACGTACTTCCACTCCGGTCTGCTCAGATGGAGGTGGGCGTTTCTGCTCTGGGCAGCGGCCTCGCTCTTCTGGTCCTCACGTGCCGGCTTCGGCGTCGAGCGGGTTGTGACCATGATCGAGATCCACCTGCTCGGTCTCGTGCTGTACGACGCCGCAAGGACGCGCGGTCGCGCCGTCTGGACTCTGAAGGCAATCTTCATTATCGCGACGATAGGGTGCGTCTACGCGCTCGCGGACGGGACGATGACGGCGTCCGGGAGGCTCGTCGGGGCGTACGGCAACCCGAATGTACTGGCGATGATGGCGCTTGCCGGACTCGCCCTCTTCTGCGCAGGCGTGGATGTCGGCGAACGAGCCGGCGCGAGGTTCTTGTCTCACGTCATGGCGCTCTGTCTCTTGGCAGGGGTCGTGGCCTCATCGTCAAGGAAGGGAATCCTGGGCGCCTTCATCATCTGGGGTCTTGGCGCGCTCCACCGTGGAACAAGAGGACGTACGCTCACGCACATTGCGATCGGCGCAGGCGTCGGTGGTCTCTTCGTGCTCATGTCGGAGCAGGCGCGCCTCTATTGGCAGATGGTCCAGGGGCGAGTGACCGGAGTCCTCGCGACGCTGGCCAATATGGGTGGCCCCGACAACAGCATCGTCGAGAGATCGACATTCATCAGGGATGGAGTGCGATTGATCTCTGAGTCTCCGGTCTTTGGTCACGGACTTGAGGCGTTCCGTTGGCTGGCCGGGGACGGTAGCTATGCTCACAGCAACTTCATAGAACTCGGCGTGTCGTTGGGATTCGCGGGTCTCATCCTCTACTACGGGCTCCACGCGGCGGTCGTAATGAAGGCTCTGGCGTCGAATGAAAGAGCGAGCGTTGTTAGAGCCGTCATTCTGATTCTGCTTCCCATGATCGTCGTGCTCGACCTCGCGGTAGTATCGTACTACATGAAACTGCCGGTGCTCCTGACGATCCTGTGTGCCGGATGGCTCGACCGGTCGGCAGACGAGAGGCGGATCGCATGAGAGGGCTTCGCGTCGAGCTGACAGCACGCGTCATCGATCCCATGGTGTGGGATGTGATCAAGCGGATACCGTTTCACACATTCCTGTCCCAGTTCCGGAAGGGGCAGTGGGATGATGCGGAGACCTTCTCAAGTCGGCAGGCGAGGCACCTCTTCCGGATCCTCTCTCATGCAGCGACACGTGTTCCCTTCTATATGAGCGCGAGTGGGACAGCGCCCCTGGAAGCAATGGAGCGCGATCCCCTGGGCGCGCTTGCGTCGTTTCCCATTCTCGAGAAGACGGACTTGAGGGACAACCTGGGCGATCTCACTT
>DAOVNE010000142.1 GCA_030630395.1 Candidatus Eiseniibacteriota bacterium | reverse complement strand
GGGCTTGCAGTTGAGATATGTGAGTATCTCGGCATCGGTCTCGGGGACGCCGTCGTCGACACGTTCAAGGACGGCGAGATTCGTGTCAGCATCACAGAGAACGTCAGAGGAGTGGACGCGTTCGTGCTCCAGCCGACCGGTCCACCGGCCGACAACCTGCTTGAGCTGCTCATAATGCTGGACGCGCTCAAGCGAGCCTCGGCGCGCAGAATCACGGCGGTCATTCCATACTTCGGCTACGCCCGTCAGGACAGGAAGGACCGACCGCGTGTCGCGATAACGGCGAAGCTCATCGCCAATCTGGTGACCAAAGCAGGAGCGGACAGGGTTCTTACAATGGACCTGCATGCTCCTCAGATTCAGGGATTCTTCGACATACCGCTCGATCACATATACGCAGCGCCCGTGCTGCTCAGGTACTTCGACAAGACCATCAAGAACAACCTCGTGGTGATGGTACCTGACACAGGCAGCATCAAGATGGGACGCGCTTTCGCGAAGAGGCTGGGAGCTTCTCTCGGATTCGTCGACAAGCGGAGACCGAGACCCGATGCGACGAAGGTGATGAATGTGGTGGGCGACGTAGATGGTAAGCACGTGATCATGATCGATGACATCGTGTGTACGGCCAGCACGCTCATAGAGGCCGCGCAGGCCATCATGAAACTGGGTGCGGTCGGGATCACGGCCGGGGCGACTCACGCCGTACTGGCGGGGGACGCTGTCGAGAGACTGGCGGAGTCTGTCATCGCTGAGGTTGTCGTTACGAACACACTCAGCGTCAACAGTGATGCAGGTTCGAAGATCAAGGTTTTGTCAGTGGCGGAGCTTCTCGGTGAGGCGATCGAGAGGATCCACGAGGAGAAGTCCGTCAGTTCGCTCTTTGTCTGATTCATACTGCCGGGTGGCAACGGCATCGCGCGTGCCACGCGGTTCGAGTCGACGACAAGCATGAAGACACGGAGATTACACAATGGCAGTAGTCACGCTCAATGCAGCAGTAAGAACGGCGCTCGGTAGGCAGGGCGCGAAGCGCGTTCGCAGGCAGGGACTGATCCCGGCCATTCTCTATGGTGAACAGCTCGAAAACGTGAATCTGGAGATTGGCGAGCGCGATCTTAAGACGGCCCTCTCAACGCCGGCAGGTCGCAATGTCATCATCGAGGTTGTGCGAGAAGGCGCGGAGATGAATCGTGCGGTGCTGAGAGAGATAACCAGGAATCCGATCACGCGTCAGATTCTGCATATCGATCTGCTGCGAATCTCGGAGAACAAGCCGATCCACATGATGATCCCTGTGGTTCTCGTGGGTGAGTCTCCTGCCGTGAAGGAGGGGCGAGGGATTCTGGATCACTCCATGCGGACGCTTGAGATCAAGTGCTTGCCCAAGGACATCCCGGCGAACATCGAGGTGGATGTGAGTGAACTCGACGTCGGGCGTGTCATCCGCGTCTCGGACATCACGGTACCCGATGTCGAGCTTCTAGATATCCCGGAGCGCCCTGTGGTGGACATCCTTCTTCCGACCATCTTCGTCGAGGAGGAAGTGGAGGGTGCGGAGCTTGCTGAAGGCGAGGAGCCTGCAGAGGGTGAGGCTGAGGGTGAAGCCGCTGCTTCAGACTCCGGCGATGAGGCCGCAGAGAAGGGCAAGTAGTCGCTAGCCGACGAACAGCTGCGAGAAGAGGACAGTCAGGATCGTGGTGAGTATCATCGTTGGACTTGGAAACCCCGGTGACGAGTACCGCCGAACTCGTCACAATGCCGGTTTCCGCGTGGTAAGGATGCTCGCTCAAGAGCTGGGCGTCCGGATGCGGTCAAGCGGCGGGGACTATCTCATAGGCAAGGGAAACATCTCGGGGCGGGACGTGCTACTTGTCCTGCCCCTTACATACATGAATCGCAGCGGGCTCGCGATCGCGCATCTACTTCAAGAGCGCGGGGAGAGCCCCGACGTTCTTCTGGTCGTCTGCGACGATGTGAACATGCCGCTCGGGTCGTTGCGGGTGAGACGAAAGGGTGGCGACGGCGGGAACAGGGGGCTTGAGTCGATCATTCAGGCCCTGGGCACCGAGGAGTTCGCGCGCCTGAGGCTCGGCGTCGGTAAGCCAGAGGAAAACCCCGACCTGGCCGATTTCGTCCTTCGGGAGTTTGCCGCAGACGAGGTTTCGGTTGCTGAGGTGATGGAGACCGAGGCGCGTGAGGTTGCACGAGCTGTTGTTGTCGATGGATTGGATACTGCGATGAACACGCATAACAAGACGGTGGGGTCCGAGGAGTCCACCGCCGCGTAGGAGGATGTATGGGGCAGCTGGGATTTCCCTTGTTGTCGAGCGTCGTGGGTCTTCTCTTCGTGATCTACCTCGTTTTCGATGTATTGAAGAAGAGCCAGGGTAACGACCTCATGATCCGCATTTCGAAGGCGGTCCAGGAGGGCGCGCAGGCTTTTCTCAATCGTCAGTACACGTACGTCTCGGTTCTCGTGATCGTGGTGGCTGGGCTCATCGCGCTCGCACCGACCTTGACGGGGAACCCCGAGCTGGTGCTCGGCTGGAAAACGTCGCTGACCTTCGTGCTTGGAGCGATCGTATCCGCTCTGGCCGGGTATGTCGGAATGGGCATCGCCACGCGCGCAAACGCGAGAACCACGCAGGCGGCAGCTGACGACGGAGTCCAGGGGGCCCTGGGTGTGGCCATCTCGTCCGGCTCGGTCATGGGCATGAGTGTCGCCAGCATGGCGCTCCTCGGTCTGATCATCGTCTACCTGATATTCAAGGAACCGGTGATAGTGAACGGGTACGCAATGGGGGCCAGTCTCGTGGCTCTCTTCGCTCGCTCGGGCGGCGGCCTCTTCACGAAGGGGGCCGATATGGCCGCCGACCTCGTCGGAAAGGTCGAGGCGGGTATCCCGGAGGACGATCCCCGGAATCCGGCAGTGATTGCCGACAACGTCGGCGACAATGTCGGTGATGTCGCGGGACTCGGCGCCGACCTTCTTGAGTCGTATGTTGAATCGATCATCGCGAGCATGGCTCTGGCCGCAATGCTCGTCACTGTGGCGGGGGTCAGGACTACCCTGATGACGCTACCCTTCTACATTGCCGGGGCCGGCATAATCGCCTCGATCATCGGGATCATGTTCGTGAAGGCAGTGGGTCGCAAGAATCCTCAGGCCGCCCTCATGGGTGGAACGTACGTGGCCGCAGGACTGACGGCGCTTGCCAGCTTCTTCATCGTCCGAAACACTGGAAGCGAGTTCACGATTGCCGGAACGACCTACGGGCTCATGGGTCCCTTCTATGCAACGCTCGCCGGAATCTCAAGCGGTGTGATCATAGGGTTCGTGAGTGAGTACTTCACATCGAGCAAGTACAGGCCCGTGAAGGACCTCGCGGAATCGGCACAGACCGGCCCTGCGATCGCGGTGACCGCGGGAACGGCGGTCGGGATGGCCAGCACGGCGGTACCAGTCATCGTTCTCGGTATCTCGATTATCATCTCCCATCACCTCGCCGGGATGTACGGCATCGCGATGGCGGCGTTCGGCATGCTGGCGACGACGGGCATGGTAGTCGCCGTCGATTCGTACGGTCCGGTGGCGGACAACGCGGGCGGCATCGCCGAGATGGCGGGGCTCGATCCGAAAGTGCGTGCGGTGACCGACAATCTCGATGCGGTGGGCAATACAACGGCCGCCATCGGCAAGGGCTTTGCGATCGGGTCCGCTGCGTTCGCGGCGATTGCACTTCTTTCCGCCTACATGGTCTCGGTGGGGATCGACGTGATCGATATGTCGGACCCGAAGGTCATGGCGGGACTCCTCGTCGGTGGGATGTTGCCATTCCTGTTCTCATCGATGCTCTTCAGTGCCGTTTCCAGGGTCGCATTCAAGATGATCGATGAGGTCCGGCGACAGTTCCGCGATATCCCCGGTCTCCTCGAGGGCAAGGTCATGCCTGACTCGAAGACGTGCGTCGACATAAGCACGAAGGGTGCGATCAAGGGGATGATGAAGCCCGGGATCATGGCGATAGTCGTGCCTGTTGTCGTGGGTCTATATGATCCGAAGGCGCTGGCCGGACTCCTGATCGGAGCGGTCGTCACCGGTATCGTGCTCGGCATCCAGACCGCGAACTCCGGCGGCGCAATGGACAACGCGAAGAAGTACATCGAAGAGGGGCACTTCGGCGGGAAGGGCTCGGAGGCACACAAGGCTGCGGTCATAGGTGATACCGTCGGGGACCCTCTGAAGGATACGGTCGGACCATCGATCAACATCCTGATCAAGTTGATGTCCGTCATAGCGCTCGTTCTGGCCCCTCTCTTCGCGAGAGGCTAGAGGTTCGGTAAGAGGAGTGCAGGAGCACGAAGTGTCTCTGGAACTTGGCATAGTTGGACTCCCGAATGTGGGGAAGTCGACACTGTTCAACGCCCTGACGAATGCGGGAGCCGCGTGCAGCAACTACCCATTCTGCACGATCGACGAGAACGTGGGTGTCGTGGCGGTTCCTGACGAGCGTCTGATGCGTCTGGGCGAACTCTTGGAGCCGGAGAAGCTGACCCCCACGACGATTCGCTTCGTGGACATCGCGGGGCTCGTGAAGGGTGCAAGCAAGGGTGAGGGGTTGGGGAACCGTTTCCTTGCGAGTATTCGCGAGGTGGATGCGATTGTTCATGTGCTCCGCTGCTTCGAGTCCGATACGGTGAGTCATGTTGAGGGTACCGTTGATCCGGGACGAGACCTCGACATTATCATGACCGAGCTGATTCTGTCCGATCTGGAGGTGGCCGAGAAGAGCGCCAGGAAGATGCAGAAGGACGCCTCAAGGGGAGACAAGGAAGCGCGAGCGAGGCTTGTATCTCTCGAGAAGGTCATAGCGGGTCTCGAGCGCGGAGTTGAGGTCAGGAAGCTCGATCTGTCTGCGACAGAACGACACGAGATCGCCGGATATCGCTTCATGACTGCTCTCGACTCGATAT
>DAOVNE010000213.1 GCA_030630395.1 Candidatus Eiseniibacteriota bacterium | reverse complement strand
TGGAGCGGTGACGTGCTCACAGGCTACGCCCTGGTTCCTCAACTGCACGTTCATCAGAAACACCGGGGACGTCTGGGGAGGCGCCGCGCACATCACCGACGGCTCTACGCCCGTCTTCATGGGCTGCACATTCGTCTCGAACAGTGGGTCGGAAGAGGGGGGCACGCTTCACGTCAATACGGGCTCATACGAGAGCACCTGGAATTGTATCTTCGCCTTCACAGCCGAGTGCGACGACTCAGTCATCTACGTCGACGGCACGAGTGCCGTGGACATCCAGAAGTGCTGTTCCTACGGCAACGCGCCCGGTAACACGCTGCCCGGGGCCCTGACAATCGAGTACATCATCGCCGACCCGCTCTTCTGTGACGTCACGATAGACGATCTGACGCTGGCGTTGAACTCCCCCTGTCTGCCCGGCGGGAACCCCTGGGAGGATACTATTGGCGCGCACCCGCAGGGTTGTGACGAATCCCCCGTCCAGAGGATGTCTTGGGGGGAAATCAAGGCGATGTACAGGTAGAAACCGCCGCACAACCGTGGATTTGGCTAAGTTGTTATCACATAGGCAGCTACAGGGACCGGTCGGCCACACTTCGACCGGTTCGCCACATCATGTCCCGATTCGGTTTGACAGCAGGCATGCAAACTGCTAAAGTATGAGTAGGCTTACTTTCTGTGAGGACACATGCTCTCCGTCAAGGCGACAGACTATCTTGAGACCATATACCTTCTCTCTCTGAGGCACGACACGGTCGGAGTCTCCCAGGTTGCCGCTGAGAGGAGTGTCACGATTCCGACGGCACGCTCCGGCGTCGACAGGCTGAAGAGGAAGGGTTTTGTTCGCCAGGAGCATTACGGCAAGGTCGTTCTCACCAAGCAGGGACGGCTCCGGGCTGCGGAGATCTACAGGACACACACCCTGCTCTTCCACTTCCTTCACGATGTGCTGGGCGTTGAACGTGAGAGAGCGGACACAGAAGCATGCAGGCTGGAACACGATCTCAGTGCGGACACTGTTGCCAGACTTACGAGATTCATGGAGAAGGAGCGGTAGGCGATCATGCAGGCACTCGCGCTAGGAATCATCCTTGTCGGAGCCGTCACGTGGCTCGCGCACCGTGTGTGGATATCGACCCGGTCACTCGACGGCGCAGGCGACGGGGCTCACGGAGTAGCCCCCTGCGCGGGCTGCATGCATGCATCGTCGTGTGACTCTGCCACCGACGATCCAACCGAGAACAGAGAGGATTGCGATGAGTCTGAGTAAACCTATATCTCTCAGCAGCCTCTCCCCCGGAGACGGGGCGCTTGTTGCGGATGTCCGCGGCGAGGGTGCGTTTCGCCGCAGGCTTCTTGACATGGGGTTTGTGAACGGGACCTTCGTTCGCGTTGTGAAACGTGCCCCACTTGACGATCCTATCGAGTACTGCATCGGCGGTACCCACATCACGCTTCGGAAGACGGAAGCCGAGCAGATCCTCGTCCATCCATATGAGACCTCCTACTGCCTGCACGAATCGGCCGGCAAGCGGCGCAGGCGGCGTGACGGCTCAGGGCTTTCATGTGACCGGGACGGCGTGGGGCCTCGGCGCAGAGACGGCTCCGGACGTCACCGAAAGGCTGACTCCAGGCGTCGCCGCGACCGTGATCAGGCGGGACGTCGCTCCACTCCGTCGGGATCGGGACAGGGTCCCTCGAGCACAGGGTTCTGGAACCGCTTCCGTAGGCGAGGCGAAGTGAAGCGCGATGACTGATCGCAAGACTCTCCGAATAGCCCTCGCCGGCAATCCCAACTGCGGTAAGACCACCATCTTCAACGCCATGACCGGCGCCCGCCAGAAGGTAGGCAACTACCCCGGTGTCACTGTCGAGAAGAAGACCGGCCACTTCGAGCGAAACGGGTACTCGATCGAGCTCATAGATCTTCCCGGAACTTACAGCCTCACAGCCTACTCCGTTGAGGAGCGGGCTGCCCGCTCATTCATCATCAACGAGCATCCCGACGTCGTCATACATGTCATTGACTCTGGTAATCTAGCGCGCAACCTCTACCTCAGCGTGCAGCTCATGGAACTCGGTGTTGATCTCGTTCTCGATCTCAATATGTGGGACGAGTTCGAAAGCACTGGAACAGAACTCGATATCGAGAAACTTCGTACACTCACGGGCGCCCCCATTGTGACTACTGTTGGACATCGCGGTAGCGGCGTGGACGAACTCGTGGACGCCGCGATCGCGCTTCATGAGAACCGGGAGGAACACCACCGACACGTTCCGGTCTCATACGGCTCGCACGTCGATGATGTTCTCGTCAAGCTGACTGACCTCCTGGAGGCCAACCCGGATATCACGGGCGACTACCCACCGCGATGGATGGCGATCAAGCTCCTGGAGGGTGACCTGAAGGTCCTTGGGAGACTCAAGGAGGACCCAGAGGGAGCGCATCCGATCAGCAAGGCGGTGGCGAAGGCCGGGAAACACATACGAACAGCCACGGGCTCCGATCCCGAGAAGGTCATCTCGGAAGGCCGCTACGGGTACATCCAGGGCGCACTCAGGGAGGCGCTCACAGAGTTCGACGATCCGGTCGATCGCATGGAGCTGTCGAGACGAATAGATAACGTCTTCACAAACAGATTCCTGGGCTACCCGATCTTCCTCCTCTTCATGTGGATGCTCTTCCAGGCGACCTTTTCGCTCGGCGCGTACCCGATGGGGTGGATCGAGTCGTTCGTGGGATGGCTGTCGGGCGCAGCCACGAGCGTTCTTCCGCCATCCCTTCTGACGGACCTCATTGTGGATGGGATCATTGGAGGTGTGGGTTCGGTCATTGTCTTTCTCCCGAACATCATGATCCTCTTCTTCGGTATCGCGATACTCGAGGACACGGGGTACATGGCGCGAGCGGCGTTTCTGATGGACAGGCTGATGCATGCACTCGGCCTCCACGGGAAGTCGTTCATTCCGCTCTTGATGGGGTTCGGGTGCTCAGTGCCCGCCATAATGGCGACGCGCACACTCGAGTCAAGGAAGGACCGGATTCTCACCGTACTCCTTGTGCCGCTCATGTCCTGCAGTGCCAAGCTCCCCGTCTACATTCTCATCGCGGGAGCGTTCTTCGCTGAACAAGCCGGGAGTGTCGTCTTTCTCATGTATGCGATCGGGGTCGCTCTCTCTCTTCTCATAGGCCGTCTATTCTCACGCACGCTCTTCCGGAGCGAGGCGGCTCCGTTTGTGATGGAGCTCCCGCCGTATCGCATGCCGACGGGTAAGGGGCTTTTCATCCACATGTGGGAGCGTGCGAGGATCTATCTCCAGAAGATGGGCGGCGTCATCCTTGTTGCCTCGGTAATCCTGTGGTTCCTCGGCGCCTTCCCGAAGACCACCGATTTCTCACGGGACTACGATGCGGAAATGGAGACGCTTCTGGCCCTCGGCGGTACGGAATCAGTCGAGCAGGTCGAGACGCTCGCAGCGATGCGCGCGGCCGAGGAGATTGAGAACTCGTACATCGGGAGAACCGGAAAGGCGATCGAGCCCATGATACGCCCGCTCGGGTTCACCTGGGAGATGGGAGTGAGCCTCATCACGGGCTTCGTGGCGAAGGAGGTCGTCGTGTCAACCATGGGCGTCCTCTACCAGGTCGGCACGGAATCGGAGGACTCTCTCGCAACGGCGATCAGCGCCCCGGAGAGTGGCATAACTCCTCTCGCTGCGTTCGGCTTCATGCTCTTCGTTCTTATCTACACCCCGTGTGTCGTAGCCATAATGGCCACGCGACGTGAGATCGGTACGCTGTGGATGTGGTTCTCCATCCTCTACCAGTTCGTGCTCGCCTGGCTTGTGAGCTTCGGCGTCTACAGGA
>DAOVNE010000003.1 GCA_030630395.1 Candidatus Eiseniibacteriota bacterium | reverse complement strand
GGCTCCGATGCCGGGAGCTACTACCGCAAGGTGGGGCAGCGAAACGCGCTCGCCATCGCGATAGTGTCGGTCGGAGCCACGTTCGATCCTGAGGCCGGAACAGTACGACTGGCCTTCGGCTCGGTTGCACCAACGGTCGTGCGAGCGAGGGCGGCCGAGGAGCTCTTCGAATCGAAGTGGGGAACTTCACGGGATAGACCGGCGCTTGTTGGTGCCGTGGCGCGGCTCGCGGTCGAGGCCGTGAGTCCGATAGATGATGTAAGGGCGACGGCCGAGTACAGGACGATGCTCGTGGAAACACTGGCCGCGTCGTCGCTTGAGGAGATGTGCCTGAGGGACTAGCGTGTCAGCTGCGCGTGACGAGAGGCATCTGGAGATACCGCCGCGTCAGCTGCACGTGACGAGAAGTACCTGGAGATACTATCGGTAGGACAGAACAGAACGGAGGCAGCAGTGTTCAGTACGAAAGACTTCAGAGGCAGGGATTTCATCACACTTCTGGACTACACGAGGGAGGAGATTGAGTTCATGCTCGACTTCTCAGCGGAGCTCAAGGCGAAGTTCAAGTCGGGACGTCCTCACAAGTATCTTGAGGACAAGACTCTCTTCATGATCTTCTACAACTCATCTCTGAGGACGCGAAACAGCTTCGAGGCTGGGATGACGCAGATGGGCGGTCACGCGCATTTCCTCGATCCCAACAAGATCTACATGCCCGTGCTCGAGGGCGAAGAGGTTGCCTACTCGACCGAGCGCATCTCAGACGTGGCACGCGTACTCGATCGCATGGGTCACGGTATGGCCATCCGGATATACGGGGATCCCGTGGGTTGGGTCAACGGCAAGGCCAACCGCATAGTGCGTGAGTTCGCACACTGGGCCGAGCGCGTTCCCATCATCAATATGGAGTGCGACATCTACCATCCCTGCCAGGGAATGGCCGATATCCTCACCGTCAAAGAGCACTGCGGCGGTTTCAAGGGGAAGAAGTTCGTGATGAGCTGGGCCTACAGCCCGAGCGTCCACAAGCCGCTGTCGGTTCCTCACAGTGCGGTGATCGCCGCCGCCACCGTCGGTTGTGATGTGGTTCTTGCGCATCCCGAGGGGCTTGAGCTTGACGATGATGTGATCGCGGCGACCCGCAAGCGTGCCGAGGAGTCCGGCGGCTCGTTCGAGATAACGAACAGCATGGAGGACGCCTTCAAGGACGCGGACGTCGTCTACCCGAAGGCGTGGACCTCGAAGCACTTCATTCCGCCGATCGCCGACGCGCCGATGATGGAGAAGACGCAGGAGCTCTTCGACGCCAACAAGAACTGGATCTGCGACGCCGCGAAGATGAAACTCGCAAAGCCGGACGCGATCTACATGCACTGTCTTCCGTGCGACCGCGGGTTCGAGGTGACCGACGAGGTAATAGACGGCCCAAATTCGGTCGTGTTTGACGAGGCTGAGAACAGACTTCACGTACAGAAGGCCATCATGGCCCTGACGATGGACGTCTAGATATAGGGGTTTGATGATGGCAGTGAATCTTAAGGGACGGGACCTCATCTGCACGCAGGACTGGAGCGTCGAGGAACTCGAGGCGACGCTCGAACTCGGTGCGAAGATGAAGCGGGAGCGATACAGCGAAGAGCACGCCGCGATCCTCCGGCACAAGACGTTCATGCTCATGTTCTACAACTCATCGCTCAGGACGCGTCAGTCGTTTGAGGCGGCAGCAACGGAACTCGGCGGACATGCTCAGTTCCTCGAGACCAAGAACCTCCGGCTCAAGAGCAAGACGCAGAGCGGAGAGGTCATGAAGGACACTGCCGGCGTGATGAGTCGCTACGGTGTCGGAATAGGCATTCGCATTCTCGAGGATTCGGTCGAGAAGTACGGCGACGGTGACAAGTTCCTCCGTGACTTCGCCGACGTGGCGAGTGTTCCCATCATCAGCATGGCGCACGATAAGTTCCACCCGTGCCAGGGGTTGGCCGACGTCATGGGGATGC
Organism: Candidatus Eiseniibacteriota bacterium; assembly: GCA_030630395.1. GTDB lineage: Bacteria > Joyebacterota > Joyebacteria > Joyebacterales > Joyebacteraceae > Joyebacterum. The sequence continues at coordinate 16,592 of DAOVNE010000003.1, read as the reverse complement.
GGGAGAGTGTCGGAGACACCAGGGGAAAGACGCTCCTTCAGATCTGGGGTTACTCACCGATGGTCAGGTCGTGGAGTTCGGTGCAGGAGAGCATCGTCATCAACTCGCGGCTCGGCATGAACGTGCGGATGGCCTACCCGGAGGGTTTTGAGATCGATCCGGAAGTCATCGAGACAACGAAGGCGAATTGTCTGGCCGCCGGCACGACGTTCGAGGTCACGCACGATCAGGATGCGGCATACGACGGTGTCGACGTCGTCTACTCGCGCCACTGGATGCATCCGAAGCGCTACGAGCTTGGCCGTGAGGCGGAGCAGGAGCTTTCGGCGAAGCACAGCGACTGGCGGGCTACCATGGAGCGGATGGCACGCACGAACGACGCGGCGTTCATTCATCCTATGCCGATCGATCGCGGAAGCGAGGCGGACGACGCTGTCTGCGACGCAGAGCGTTCGATCATCTACGATGTGGCTGAGAATAGACTGCATGCCCAGAAGGCCATCATGGCCTTGACGATGGGGTAGGAGGAGCACATGAGCAAACTTGCAGTTGTCGCCATCGGCGGCAACTCCATCACGAAGGCCGGACAGCGCGGCACCATCGGGGAGCAGTTCGACAATGCCGCCGAGACGAGTCGCCACATCGCCGGCATGATAGAGAAGGGGTGGGATGTCGTCATCACGCACGGCAACGGCCCTCAGGTGGGCAACATCCTCCTGAGAGCTGAGATGGCCTCATCGGTGCTCCCGAATCTTCCCCTGGACACATGCGGAGCGGATTCGCAGGGCGCCATGGGATACATGATTCAGCAGGTTCTCGGCAAGGAGCTCCTGAAGAGGGGAATCGAGCGGGAGGTCGTGTCCGTCGTGACACAGGTCGTGGTCGACGGCAGTGACCCCGCATTCCAGAATCCGGCCAAGCCGATCGGACCGTTCTACACGATGGAGGAAGCCGAGAGACGCAGGGACGATGACGGGTGGGATATCGTGAAGGATGCGAACCGTGGGTGGCGACGAGTTGTGGCATCACCGATTCCACAGCGCGTTGTGGAGGCGCGTTCGATCAAGGCGCTGCTCGATGCCGGGTCAATTGTCATTGCCGTCGGGGGAGGCGGAATCCCGGTCGTCGAGACTAAGACCGGCCTCAAGGGAGTCGAGGCAGTCATCGATAAGGATCACGCTTCCCGGCTCCTGGCGAACGACATCGGCGCGGAGCTTCTCGTCATATCAACCGACGTGGAGCAGGTCGTGCTCAACTTCGGTTCGACGGAGGAGATCCCACTGGACTCCATGACCATTCAAGACGCGAAGAAGTACTTCGAGGAAGGTCACTTCCCGGCCGGCAGCATGGGTCCGAAGGTGCAAGCCGGCATCGCCTTCATCGAGGGTGGAGGCAAAGAGGTCATTATCACCAACCCGGAGTCCATCGAGAGAGCGCTCGACAGGAAGACCGGCACACGGATAGTGGCGTAGGTCGCCGCTCGAGTTCCGGACGGAGCGTGATCCCAGGACGGAGCGAGTGTTCACACATGAGCGTGCAGGAGAGGACGCGGGACAGCGTATCGGGGTGATGCATGAAGGACATAGCGAAGATTATCAGGGTGGCGCGCGGCAAGATGCCGGCGGATCTGGTTCTCAAGAACGCGAGGATCGTCAACGTGTTCTCGTCCGAGGTCTACGTCGGTGACATCGCCATCTGGGGCGAGCGCATCGTCGGGATCGGCGACTACGAGGGCAAGAAGGAGATCGATCTCAAGAAGGCCTTCGTGCTGCCCGGGCTCATAGATGGGCACATGCATATCGAAAGCACGATGGTCACGGTGCAGGAGTTCGCGCGGTCCGTCGTGCCGCGGGGCACCACGTCGGTCGTCGCCGATCCCCACGAGATAGCCAACGTCCACGGGATCGAAGGCATCTACTACATGCTGAACTCCAGCAAGTACAGTCCCGTGAACATCTTCATGATGCTTCCATCCTGCGTTCCAGCCACGGAGTTCGAGACGAGCGGAGCCGTTCTGCGCGGATTCGATCTCTACCCGCTCCTCAGGGAGAAGTGGGTCCTGGGGCTCGGAGAGGTGATGAACTTCCCCGGGGTTCTCATGGAAGACGAGGGGCTTCTCGATAAGATAACAATGACCCACGACCGCAAGCGGATCGATGGGCACGCTCCGGGTCTGACCGGCAAGGACCTGAATGCCTATATCGCGACCGGTGTTGCTTCCGATCACGAGAGTACGACCGTCAAAGAGCTGATCGAGAAGCTCAGACTCGGCATGTACGCCATGATCAGGGAAGGGTCTGTGACAAAGAACCTCAAGGATCTCCTTCCGGCCATCACGTGCGAGAACAGTTCCCGCTGTTTCTTCGTTACGGATGACAGACACCCGAAGGATCTGCTTGAGAAGGGTCACATAGATCACATGATCAAGATCGCCGTGAAGGAGGGGCTCGATCCTCTCCTGGCCATCAGGATGGCGACCATCAACACGGCCCAGTACTTCGGCCTGAAGGACCTTGGGGCGATCGCCCCCGGATACAGGGCGGATCTCGTTGTCGTCGATGGCCTCAAGCGATTCAACATCAAGATGGTCTTCAAGAACGGCAAGATGGTGGCGGAGAACGGCAAGATGATAGCGCCGCCACCCCGAGTGCCTCTACCTCAGCTCCGGAGTTCGATCAACATCAAGTGGCTCGCGCCCGAGGATTTCGACATTCCCGCTGGTGGCAAGAAGGCGCGCGTCATCAATCTTGTCCCCGACCAGATAGTCACCCGTGGAACGATCGAGAAGGTGAAGACAGAGGACGGGCTCGCTCTTGCCGACACGAAGAGAGACATCCTGAAGATGGCCGTCGTCGAGCGTCACCATGCGAGTGACAATATCGGACTGTGCTTCGTCAAGGGGTTCGGTCTGAAGACGGGCGCCATCGCGAGCTCCGTAGCACACGACTCGCACAACATCGTCGTCGTAGGAACGAGCAGCGAGGACATGATGGCGGCCGTCGTGGAGATCTCCAAGATGCGCGGTGGTCTCTCCGTCGTGCGTGACGGGGAGCTGCTGGCCGGACTGTCGCTTCCCGTTGCTGGGCTCATGTCGGAGGAGACACTCGAGAGTGTCGTGGAGGGACTTGAGAAGGTCGTCAAGGCGGCGAAGCGAATAGGATCGAAGGTTCCCGATCCGTTCATGGCCATGTCGTTTCTGGCTCTGCCCGTCATCCCGGAACTCAAGCTGACGGACAAGGGGCTGTTCGACGTCGAGAGCTTCCAGTTCACCGACCTGTTTGTCTAAAGAGGGCTCATGAAGCGACAGGTCTACATAGCTCTCTTCATCGCAATCTTCGCTTCTACCATGGGGGTCGGGTTCATCGGCCCCCTGCTCCCATTTTATGCCAGAAGCCTCGGGGCGGCGGGCCTCACCATCGGTCTCATCTTCTCCGGGTTCTCGCTCGCCCGCTTCGTCTTCATGCCCTTCATCGGGCGGCTGTCGGACCGGTTCGGGCGGAAGCGGTTCATCACGGCAGGACTCGCCATCTTCACTCTCTTCTCGTTTGCATATCTCAAGGTAGATTCAATCGGCAGTCTTCTTGTGGTCCGCTTTCTGCACGGCGCGGCCAGCGGAATGGTAGTTCCGGTGGCTCAGGCCTATATCGGCGAGATCGCTCCCAAGGGCCGGGAGGGCAGTGTGATGGGGACCTTCATGGTCTTCCTCTTCACGGCCTTCGGGATCGGGCCGCTCCTGGCGGGACCTCTGGCCGACCGGTTCGGTCTGGGCGCGCCGTTCTACGCGATGGGCGCCCTGTCGGGTGTCGCTCTCATCTACGCCATCATCTTCCTTCCGGAACTCGGTCTCCACAAGGAACGCTGGAAGAGCCGCGCGCCCGTCATGATGGTCCTGAAGGACCCCCTCGTTCTCGCTGCCGTGCTCTTCAGAACCACGATATCGTTCGGTCGCGGACTCGTGATTCCGTTCCTGCCGTTTGTCGCGGAGGAGCGCGGGGCGTCGCTATCAATCATCGGCGTACTTCTCGCCACGAACATACTCCTCGCCGGGTTCATGCAGATACCGTTCGGCAAGCTCGCCGATAGGGTCTCCAAGCCCCTTCTTATGGGATGGGGCATCCTCGCGAGCGCCGCCGTCATCGCGGCGATTCCCTTCTGCTCAAGTGTTGCATGGCTCTTCGCTCTGCAGATCGCTACCGGGATATCTCTGGCGCTCGGGCTTCCGGCAGCACTTGCTCTTGCGGCGAAGTGTGGAGACAGGTACAACGGTATGGGAACCGTGATGGCCATCTTCAATACGGGGATGAGCGTGGGGCTGATCGTGGCTCCCATTGCCGGAGGGCTCGTTGCCCAGCGGTTCGGACTCGATCTCTTGTTTCTCGCAGGTTCACTGGTCGTGGTCGTAGTCGGCTTTGGAGGATTCTTGTTGCTGATGAGACGTGCGCAGACGATCGGCGCGATGGACTGTGTCGATCCGGCGCTCGAGGCGATCCCCATCGAGGGAACGCCGACCACAGGAAGGAGCACGTCATGAGGAAACTCACATTGCTTGTTCTCCCGCTCGTACTTCTGTCCCTCGTCGGGGCGGGATGCAGGCAGAGCACTCCGTCACAGGGCACGGATGCCTTCAAGGTCGGAATGGTCTTCGATGTCGGCGGCAAGGGGGATAAGTCGTTCAACGATTCCGCCTACCGAGGTCTTCTGAGAATCGCCGATGATTTTGAGATCGAGCACACGGAGTTCGAGCCGGGGCAGGATGCCGACAGGGAGACCGGGCTCAGGAAGCTCGCTCAGGCCGGCTTTGATGTCATCATCGGTGTCGGGTTCCTCTTCAGTGATTCAATGAGAAGCGTGTCGGCGGACTATCCCGATGTCAGATTCGCGTGTGTCGACTTCGATGTGCGGCAGGACGAGGTGCTACCCGACAATCTTGCGGGTCTCGTTTTCCGGGAGGAAGAGGGTTCGTTCCTTGTCGGAGTTGTCGCGGGCCTCAAGAGCGAGACGGGTCGAGTCGGCTTCATCGGCGGCATGGACGTTCCGCTCATCCACCGCTTTGAGGCCGGCTTTATCGCCGGGGCCAAGCATGCCAACCCGGCCGTGTCCGTCACCGTCGGGTACGCGGGGTCGACTCCGCAGGCGTTTGCCGACCCGGCGAAGGGTAAGGAGCTGGCGATGCTCCAGTACGGCCGCGGCGTAGATATCATCTACCACGCTTCCGGAAACACCGGCATTGGAGTCATCGAAGCAGCGAGAGAGACCGGCAACTTCGCCATCGGTGTCGATTCGAATCAGAACTACATGGCGCCCGGTCACGTCCTGACCAGCATGGTCAAGCGAGTCGATAACGCTGTCTACGCTGTGATTCTGGCGGCATATGAGAACAGGTTCGAGGGCGGCCTTCGGGAGTTCGGGCTCGCCGAGGACGGCGTCAGCTACGCCATGGACGATTACAACGCGGGGCTCATCTCCGATGCAATCGTCGAGGCGGTCGAGGCCGCGAAGGCAGGAATCATCGCCCAGGAGATTGATGTGCCGAGGGAGTAGCGGCGTTCATCTGATCGCTCGTCGAGCGCGAGATCTTTCATCGCACGCGGATCATTCAAGGGAGTCTTCACTCCATGCCCGAGAAGATCGCCGTCGAGATGCGAGGCGTAACTAAGCGCTACCCACGTGTGCTTGCATGCGACGGTGTCGACCTCTCCGTCCGCCAAGGCGAGATCCACGCCATCATCGGCGAGAACGGCGCGGGCAAGTCGACGCTCATGAAGATCCTCTACGGAATGGTTCGGCCTGATGAGGGTTCCATCAAACTCAATGGGAAGCCGCTCATCGGGCACAGCGCGAGCGATTCGATCAAGCTCGGACTCGGCATGGTCCACCAGCATTTCATGCTGATCGACCCGTTCACGGTCGCCGAGAATGTCGTTCTGGGAATCGAACCGACCAAAGCGGGCCTCTTCATTGACGGGCGAGCGGCCAGGGAGAGGGTGGAGCGCCTGTCGACGGAGTACGGTCTCGCGCTTGACCCCGATGAGCGAATCGAGAACCTCTCCGTGGGTCTTGAGCAGCGCGCCGAGATAGTGAAGGTGCTCTACCGGGGCGCTGATATCCTAATCCTCGACGAACCGACCGGCGTCCTCACGCCACAGGAAGTTACCGAGCTCTTCGTTGTCCTCCGGGCGCTTCGTGAGAGCGGCCGCACGATCATCTTCATCACACACAAGCTGAACGAGGTCATAGAACTCGCGGACCGCGTCACCGTGATGCGTGACGGGAGCGTGACGGGCGTGGTATCGGCCGCTGAGACGACACCCGAGGAGCTGGCCACAATGATGGTCGGCCGCGACGTGCTACTGAGGGTTGAGCGACAGGAGGCGACGCTTGGTGAACCGGTTCTGACGGTCAGCAAGCTGTCGGCGCTCGGCAGAAAGGGAACACACGTCCTCGAGAACGTAGATCTTGAGATTCGCTCAGGCGAGATCCTGGGAATAGCTGGTGTTCAGGGAAACGGACAGACAGAACTCGTGGATGCCATCACGGGGCTTCATGCGACATCGTCGGGGAGCGTGACGTTGAGCGGTACGGACATCACGAACCTGAAACCGCGTGCCATCCGGGATCTGGGTGTGGCACATGTTCCGGAGGACAGGTTGGAGCGCGGGATCGTGCCGGACTTCTCGGTGGCGGAGAATCTCCTGCTCGGACACCATCACCGTGCCGGCTATTCTCATCGAGGCCTCATCAATGTCGCAAAGATGGAGGAGCACGCCCGCACGCTCATAGCGGAACATGATATCAGGCCCGCTGATCCGTCGATCAGCGCCGCCCATCTCTCCGGAGGCAACCAGCAGAAGCTGATAGTCGCCCGGGAGTTCGACGGCGCTCCGACGCTCCTCATCGCATCGCAGCCGACGCGCGGAGTTGACATAGGCGCAATCGAGTTCGTTCATACGAGCATCCTCAAGAAGCGCGACGCCGGTGTGGCAGTGTTGCTCGTCTCGGCGGAGCTTTCGGAGATCATGACACTGTCGGATCGGATAGCGGTCATGTACGGGGGGCGCATTGTCGCGGAGTTCGAGGGTGGAACGGTGAGCGAGGAGGAGCTCGGTCGCTACATGACGGGGGCGGGGGACTCCGGGGACGAGCCTGTTCGCAACCGCCCACTCGATGACAACTCCCCCGGGCAGGCCGCGGCAGGAGGGGAAGCATGAGCCCGCCAGGGGCACTCGGTACGATCACACGAGCTCGCAAGAGTGACGGGGCCGGCAAACTGGTGAGTCTGTTGTCTCCGCTTGTCGCGGTGCTCGCAGCCTTCCTGGTGGGTGGACTCGTTGTCGCCGCGATCGGCGAAAGCCCTCTCAGATTCTACTCAGTCCTGTTCCGCGGAGCCTTCGGGAGTGTGGACGGCATCGGGCTTGTGCTCTTCAACGCCACGCCCCTCATCTTCGCCGGTCTCGCTGTGGCCTTCGCGTTCCGCTCCGGGTTGTTCAACATCGGAGGAGAGGGACAGCTCTACATCGGCTCGTTCGTCTGCGCGTGGGCGGCTCTCAAGATGCCGGGTGCGCCGGCGGTGCTGCTGATCCCGGTTCTGATTCTCGCATCCGCCGCAGGCGGGGCGCTCTGGGCGGCGATCCCGGGATACTTGAAGGCGCGGTTCGGAGTCCACGAAGTCATCAACACGATCATGATGAACTTCATAGCAGTCGCGCTCACGGGCTACCTGGTCGTTGAGATATTCAAGGAGCCCGGACAGATGACGCCGCAGACGGCTGTGATCCCGGTCGCGGGAGAACTGCCGCGGCTGGCCGGCTTCTTCCAGTCGATCGCCGTTCCTCTTCCGAACGCGAATCCGTTGAATGCGTCGTTTCTGATAGCTCTCGTTGCGGTCTGGCTCGCGTGGTTCATTCTCTACAGGACAACGCTTGGGTACGAGATACGGGCGGTGGGCCACAACACATCGGCCGCCGAGTACGCCGGCATCAACGTGCGCCGCACGCTCGTGATGGCCATGCTCCTGAGCGGGGCGTTCGCCGGGCTCGTGGCGACGAACGAGATAATGGGGTTCAGACACAGGTTTCTCGACAATTTCTCGAGCGGCATAGGCTTCATGGGAATCGCCGTGGCGCTGCTCGGCAGGAACTCTCCTCTGGGCGTCTTGTTTGCGGCGCTCCTCTTCGGTGTCCTGAACACCGGAGCGCTTGAGGTGGACATCTTCACTGACGTGCCGCGGGAGCTGATACTGGTCGTACAGGCCGTGACCATCATCCTTGTCGTGGTCGGGAACGAGATAGTGCGGCGCAGACTGGCGGGCGGCGCGCAAAAGAGACGTCCTTCGAAGGAAGGCCTGGAGGCCTCATGAGCGACGGTGGGGGACAGGTAGGGAAGTGCGAACCTGAGGGCCGCTATGAGGCGTCCCGGAACACGGGGATAGTGATCTCGACCGTGTGGGTGATCGGCCTCGCCGTTGCGGCCAAGGGCCTCGCACTCGTCAAGGACATCATCGTCGCGGCGCGCTTCGGGACGGGTTTCGAGATGGACAGCTACCTTGTGGCTCTCACAATCCCGGGACTCGTGATAGCGTGGATCCGCTCACCGATTCGCTCAGGTTTCGTCCCGCTATTCACGGAGCGGCTGGAGCATGACGGGGAGCGCAAGGCGTGGAATGACGCCGGCATCTTCGTATCCAACCTTCTGCTTATTCTCTCTCTCATTACCGTGGCTGCTATGATTCTGGCGCCGGGGTTGGTGTCGCTCGTGGCGCCCGGCTTTGGTGAGTCGAGCCATGCACTCGCAACATCGCTGACCCGCGTGATGGTCCTCTCCATACTCTTCTCAGCGATCGCGGGCCTGTTTGCGAATATCCTCCATTGCTACCGGAACTTCGCCATCCCCGGACTCGGGCGCCCCATCAACAACGTCATCATGATTCTGGCAGCCATCTTCCTCACGACGACGCACGGAATCCATGGATTGGCCTACGGCGTCCTCCTGGGCAGTATCGCGCACGCTGCAGTGCTTCTGCCCTCCATCGCTCGCCGAGCAAAGGGGTTCACACTCCGCATCGACTTCAGGCATCCGATGTTTCTCGGTGTCATGCGACTGGCGCTTCCTCTCTTCATAGGGATGGCCGGTGCGAAGCTGGACGATGTCGTCGATCGCATCTTCGCCTCGATGCTCGCGGAGGGGAGCATCTCCGGGTTGTCGTACGCGCTCCGCCTGATCGAGCTGCCGAAGGAAATTCTCATCGTCGGGTTCGCGACGGTGCTCTTCCCGTTCTTCGCAACCATGGCCGCGCGCGGTCAGATCGACGAGCTTGCAGACAAGCTGATGGCAGCAATGAGGATCGCGTTCTTCATCCTCCTCCCGGTCTCCATCGGAATGGCGATGCTGGGCGAGCCCTTCGTGCGGCTCATCTTCCAGCGAGGCGCCTTCGACGATGAGTCGATGAAATTCACGGTGTCCGCGCTTCTGCTCTACACACCCACGATCTGGGCGCTCGGCATATCGAGCATCATGACCTCCGCCTTCGTTGCCATGAAGGACACGAAGCGGCCGGTGATCGCCGGGTTCCTGCGGCTCGGACTCAAGGTGGGACTCATCTTCATCTTCCTGAGGATGTTCGAGAGCGCAGGTGTGGCGCTCTCTACCTCCGTCTCACATGTCTTCAAACTCATTCTCTTCTTCATCCTCCTGCCTCGGGAGCTGAGAGCCGGGCGCTATCCGGCGCTCTTCCGGTCGTTCCTTGCGACCATTCTCGCGACGGCAGTGATGGCCATGGCCCTCCACTTCCTGTCTCCCGTCGCGATCCGCATAGGACTCGAGAGCGGGTCACTCGGACGGCAGATAGTGGCTCTGGGCGGGATGGCGGCGGTGGGAGTGGGCGTCTACCTTGCCGCGGCGCGTGTCTTGGCAAGGCGTGAACTCGCGGAAACGCTGAAGGCCAGTTCCAGCGGCATCGGTGACATCATTACACGTGTACGAGGGAAGAAGTAGGAGGGCGTGGGCGTTGTTCGAGCTTGTCGTGTTGGATTCTGCTCTCAGGATGGCGACTCCACTCATACTGGCTTCGCTCGGAGGTCTCTTCTCCGAACGCTCCGGAGTCGTGAACATCGCGCTCGAGGGCATTCTTCTCACCGGGGCCTTCGCGAGCATCCTGGCCACCTACTTCACCGGCGATCCATGGGTCGGGGTCGCGGCCGGAATCTTCGCAGGGATGCTCGTCTCGCTCATACACGCCGCTGTGACAGTCATCTTCAAGGCCGACCAGATAGTGAGTGGCGTCGCCATAAACCTCCTGGCGGCCGGCGCGACCCAGTTCCTCACGTGGATCACCTGGGGAAGCTCCTCGAATTCACCGACGGTCGGCGGGATGGCGCGCTGGTCGCTTCCGGAAACATGGGGCCCCGTCGCACGCGGCATCAATGTGGTCATCGGGCACTACCCGCCTCTTGTCTATGTAGCGCTCGCCGCCGTGGCCGCGGCCCACGTCGTACTCTGGCACACACCGTTCGGCCTGAGGCTCCGGGCCACAGGTGAGCACCCTAGCGCCGTTGACGCGCTCGGGGTGAGTGTGAGGAAGATGCGGTTCGCCGGCATACTCCTCAGTGGAGCGCTCGCCGGACTCGGCGGGGCCTTTCTCGCGCTCAACACGCATCAGTTCGTGAAGAACATGTCAGCCGGACGCGGATACATCGCTCTCGCCGCGATGATCTTCGGCAAGTGGAACCCGGTCGGCGCCGCTCTGGCGTGTCTGCTCTTCGGATATGCGGAGGCGGTCCAGATGGGTCTCCAGGGACAGCAGGTGCCGAGCCAGTTCGTGCAGATGATCCCATACGTGCTGACGATGGTCGCACTCGTGGGAGTGATCGGAAGAGCCCGCCCGCCGGCGGCGCTCGGGAAGCCATACTAGAAGCGAATGCAGCGGCGCTCGGGAAGCCATACTAGAAGCGAATCCAGCGGCGCTCGAAAAGCCATACTAGAAGCGAATGCAGCAGCACTTACACGCAGGGCCATACCAGGAGCGGATCATGAACGGAATTTCCAGAACGGCCATGAGAGCGGTGATCGCCACGCTGTGCGTTATGGGAATCACGATGCTTTCCGCGACGGCTCTTGCCACCGACCTGGCATCGCTGATCGCTGACGATCCGTATCCTGTTGAATTCGGCGCGACGCCGCTCCTCGAGCGGCCACCAACCGTCACGGGCTTCACAGGCTCGAGCGCGATCATCGAGTTCACGACGATTGTGGAAACACCGCCGGGTCTCATTCGATTCGGCCCGCTCCATAGCATTGGGGGAGTTGAGCGGCCGGCATACAGGAAGGTCACATCAGAGGACAACGAGGAGTGGACGCGCGAGCACACGATTCTCGTGAACGTGTCGAGACTTGAATCGTCCGCGTACGACTCGAGCTACATGGAAAACGGCGGAGGCGTCGTCGCGTACCGGCTCGAGGTGTTCGATCCCACGTTCAACGTTGTAAGGACGTACGACCGCCGCTTCTGCTACTCGCGGGTAGGCGCACGGAGGGACGGGGAGTATGCGTTGGCAGAGACCATCGTGCTCGGGCCGTGTGTGGACCGCGTCGGCCCCGGGTACTTCATCGTGTCCTGGGAGACGGATACTGCGTCACCCGGCGGAGTCGTCATCAGAGAGGGTGGGGTAGAGCGGGCGGTCGCCGAGGACGGGGAGAACCTGCGGGTCATCGCCGAGAGCGGCGCCACTCGACGTCATGAGGTGCTTGTGGCAGGCCTCGCGGCCGACACTCGCTACGCCTACCGGATTCAGCACGGCAATGCCAAACCTCTCACGCGCTGGTACGACGTGCGGACCGCCCCTGACGCCGGCAGCAGGAAGCCCTTCACTTTCGCGTTCGCCTCCGACTCCCGAGCCGGTGTGGGCGGGGGAGAGGAGAGCATCGAGGGTGTCAACTACGCCGGGTTGAAGGCCGTCCTCGCAGGGGCCAAGACACACGGCGCGGATCTCTTCCTCTTCGGTGGTGATCTCGTCAACGGTTACACGAGTTCGGAGAAACGCTTCCTGACCCAGCTCGACTCCTGGCGAAGGGCGTGCGACCAGGTTGCGTTCTCGATGCCGATCTACGAAGGCATGGGTAATCACGAGCAGGTTGGCGACTACTTCGAGGTGCCCGATCCAGAGCGTGACGGGAAGGTAATCCTCATGTACCGCGATCGGTCGGACGAGAAAAGCGTGGAGGCGCTCTTCTCAGCACGGTTCGTGAATCCCCCGGGAAGCTGCTACGGCAACGCCCATCCCGATAGCGAGCGTTCCGATTTCGGGGGCGTGGAAAGAGAAGGACCCGGCTACGGTGAGACCGTCTACTCCTTCAACTACGACAACTGCCACTTCGTGTCGATCAACTCGAACTACTGGGTTACCGGGGTCCATCATTCATACAACACCGCGCGTTGGCCCAGCGATCACGACGGTGTTGCTTACGCGCTCAGCCTCTTCGGGGGGAACAGGGAAGGCTACCTTCTGCCCGGACAACTCGAGTGGCTTGAGATCGATCTCGACGTCGCCCAGTCCGATCCCGACATAGACTGGATCTTCATCTTCACCCACGAGCCGGCCTTCCCGACCGGCGGACACGCGTACGATGCGATGTTCTGGAGAGATAGGGAGCGAACCGGCAACGATGGACTGAACGATTCAGGTGCTCCCAGAGGCGACGTGATCGACATGCGGAACAGGTTCTGGAATATCCTCTCGAGTCACGACAAGGTCCTGGCCTTCATGTGTGGGGACGAGCACAACTATAGTCGCACGCTCATAGACTCCGATATCCACCCGACCTACGAAGCCCCGGTCTGGCACTTCGTAAGCGGAGGCGCCGGTGCGCCGTTCTATGCGCAGGACACGACGGTTCCGTGGACGGATCACGTGAAAGCTTTCTCTCCCGTCAACCACTACTGCATCTTCCATGTTGATGGAAAGCGAGTAGGGCTCAGCGTCTACGCGACGAGCGGTGTCCTTGTTGACGAGGTGGAAGACCTCGGTGCTCTGGCAGGAAGGAGCATTGACTCTACCCCCCAGACTCCCTAGAATCTTCGTACCACATTAACCATCTTACAGACAACACCACGCGCCGCCCCCTCGGGGCGGCCAACGAGGGGGTATGCTACGATGAGACGACGCGCAACCTGGGCGTTCCTTGTTCTCTTAGCACTTCCGGTCGTTTTGGCGGGGTGCAGTGAGAGCGAAGTCAATCCGTACGATGCACTACAGGACCCGAATCCACCGGTGGTGACGAGCTTCGTCTACTCCGGGGGGGAGGCCAGCTGGTCGACCGATGAGGAGGCGCTCTGCGTCCTTGAGTACGGCCCCGTCGGTGGCGACTACGAGCACTACGTCTACGGATCCGGCAAGTACCACACAACATTCCACTGTGTCACACTCCTCGGCATGGAAGAGGGTGTGGAGTACACCGTGCGTGTCAGGAGTATGGACAGGGCGGGCAATGAGGCGTACGACACAACGGCGGCGCTTCCGGACACGATCGTTGGCGCAGCGTTCAGTGGCGAGATGATGTCTCTCTCCATGATCGATGTGGGATGGGGACTGTCGGAGCTTCTGACGACGCCGGGTGGCGAGTACATTCTTATAGACGCCGGGCACACCGACCACCTGGACGATGTGATGGGCTTCCTCGCCGATCACGGCGTCGGTTCCCTCAAGTCCGCCGTGATGACGCACAGCCACTACGATCACTACGGCGGATTTCCCGCGGACGGCGGCGTCTTCGAGTCGCTCTGGATAAACGGGATGATCCTGCCCGACACGACCACCCTCTACAACTCCATCCCGCTGAGCATCCTCGAGGGCGTCGAGCTGTACGACATCCCGATCACATACGTCAAGCAGGGTGACACCTCGGACAGCGTGCCCGGTCTGGACTGGGACGACACTCCGGGCTTCCGCGTTCAGGTTCTTTCGGCCGGCGTGGGCGGGACCATCTTTGAGGACGACGACTCGGGTACCGAGGGCATGAACACCAACAACGACTCAGTGGTCCTCCGCATGACGTTCGGGAATGTCTCCTTCATCACAACGGGCGACGCCGAGCACTTCACGGAGTTTGGGATCATTGACGAGTTCGGGCGGTTGGGGGCAAGGGCACAGGTTCTTCAGATCGCGCACCACGGCAGCGACGACTCAAGCTCCGAGATGTGGCTCGAGAACGTGTCACCGCGTGTCGCTCTCATCTCGTGTGCGATGGTCGAGGTCGCTCTCGTGAAGGAGGTCGTGCTTCAGGGCTGCCGCGCCGTCGATGCCGACTACTTCGTCACGGACAAGGCGTTCCCGAACATGTCCCGCGGGGCGGATCCTGAGTACGGCAATCTGATCACCATGACAGATGGGGAGTCGATCGAGGTCATGGCGGAGCATCACGACTGGTAGCATCTTCGGTCGCTTCGCATGAATTCGCATGAACGAGAGGCGCGTGGCCGGCCGAGATACAAGGACAGGCGATGACTTGGCTCGAGACTCTGAGACGCAAGAAGTTCATGGACCCGCTCACGGCGGCGCTCTATCTGGTGCCGGCCGCGATCATTGTCGTGGTCTTCAGGATGGTCCCGATCGCCTCGGCGTTCGTCCTGAGCTTCTTCGATGTCAAGATGGGCCGGATTCGCGGGTTCGTCGGGCTGGCGCAGTACTTCAAACTCTTCCAGGATCCGACGTTCTTCAACTCGCTCGGAACGACGGCCTACTACGTCACGGGCGTCGTCCCCGCCAGCCTCTTCCTCTCGCTTCTGGCGGCGGTGCTTCTGAACAAGAAGATCCGTGCACTCGGTTTCTACAGAACTGTCTACTTCCTGCCGGTCGTGACATCGCTCGTGGCCATATCCATGGTGTGGAAGTGGATATTCCATCCGCGGCTGGGGCTGTTGAACTACGTCTTCGGGGTCCTGGGCGGCAACGCGATGCTGTGGCTCGAGGAGCCACGCGGCATCTTCGAGATGATGGCATCCGGTCTTGGGTGGGCGTGGTGGCCGGACGGTCTCTCCGGGCCGAGTCTCGCCCTCATCGCCGTCATCATCGTCGCGGTGTGGCGAGGTATCGGCTACAACATCGTCATCTTCCTGGCCGGGCTTCAGAACATACCGGATCAGTACTACGAGGCGGCCAAGATAGACGGGGCGAACTCGCGCGGGGTCTTCTGGCGGGTCACGTGGCCGCTTTTGTCACCGACGACGTTCTATGTGCTCCTGTCTACGACCATCACTTCGTTTCAGGTCTTCACACAGATCTACCTGATGACGGGTCCACCGGTTGGTGGCCCGATGGGTACAACGAAGGTAATCGTCTACTACCTCTTCGAGAAGGGGTTCGACGCGGGGGGGAACATGGGATACGCGAGCGCCGTGGCCCTCGTTCTCTTCCTGATCATCCTGTCGCTGACTCTTGTGCAGCGACGGCTCGTTGAGAGCAGGGTCTACTACTAGTACGGGCGCCAGCACGGGTGAGGCACAGTGGCTCCAATGGAACAGACAGCGACACTACACGACAGAGAACTCAATGCCGGTTACCGCATGAAGCGCACAGCTGGCATGGCCGGTGTCTATGCGGCTCTCGCCGTGGGTGTTGTGCTCATGATCGTACCGTTCTGGTGGATGGTCTCGACCTCCCTCAAGTCTCCGCTTGAGATTCTCGAGTTCCCTCCCACGTGGATTCCGACCGGGCACTTCGCCGAACGGGCGGACGGGACGTGGGAAGAGGTCTACATCCTCTCGCAGGATGAGATCGCTGGAACCGTGGATGTGAGGTCTCTGGACGAAAATGTGGAGCGCACGGTCGCCTCGGGAGCGGTCGTGGACAGGGTTCGCTTCCGCTTCCAGAACTATGCGGAAGCATGGAGTCAGGCGCCGTTCGCCAGGTACTACTTCAACACGATCCTGATCACCGTCTTCGTAGTCATGGGTGTCCTCGTGACGTCTTCGCTCGCTGCCTACGCCTTCGCGCGCATGAAGTTCTGGGGGAGGGACAACATCTTCCTCATCTTCCTGTCGATGATGATGGTGCCGCAGCCCGTCTATCTGGTTCCGTCCTACATCATCCTCGTAAAACTCGGATGGATAGATAGTTACCAGGCCCTGATAGTCCCGTGGTTCGCTCATATCTTCAGCATCTTTCTCCTCAGACAGCATTTCAAGACGATACCCAATGACCTCTACGATGCCGCGATCATCGACGGCTGCAGCAGGTTCGCATTCTTATGGCGAGTCATGCTTCCTCTGTCCAAGGCAGTACTCGTCGCGGTTGTCATCTTCACGGTCGTGGGGACATGGAACTCGTTCCTATGGCCTCTCGTGATGACGAACACGCCGGAAGTGCGACCGCTCCAGGTCGGTCTCGCCCGGTTCTCACAGGAGCAGGGGACAAGTCACGAACTGATGATGGCGGCGGCTGCCTTCTCGGTTGCACCGCTCATCATCGCCTACTTCTTCGCACAGAAGCAGATAATCCAGAGCATGGCCACTTCGGGCTTGAAGGGCTAGCGGGAGCACGGCCACGTCGGGCCTTGAGGATCAGTTGATGGAGGAATCGAGATGACGCACAAGCTCAAGAAGC
>DAOVNE010000309.1 GCA_030630395.1 Candidatus Eiseniibacteriota bacterium | reverse complement strand
AACGCGGTGTCGAGGACGAGACCCTTGCCTGCGGAACAGGAGCAGTTGCCACGGCACTCATGATGGCGGCGCTCGGCAAGACCGAGTCTCCGGCGGTCGTGATGACCCAGGGTGGGGAACCCCTCGTCGTCAGCTTCTACATGAGCGAACACGGCTTTTGCGACGTTTCACTCCTGGGCGACGCGCGTATCGTCTACTGGGGCAAGCTGCAACTCTCGGAGGATTGATGATGTTCTCTGGATCACTGGTGGCGATTGTCACACCCATGAAGGACGGCTCGCTTGACGAACCGTCGCTCAGGCGGATCCTGCGCCTGCACAAGGATGCCGGCACCAATGGAATCGTGCCGGCGGGATGCACCGGAGAGGCCGCGACACTGAGCCTCGACGAACGTCTCCGCCTCCTCGACATCTGCCTTGAGGAAGTCGGGGATTCCATGCACGTCATACCCGGCACGGGATCGAACTCGACCACGGAGACCATCAAGCTCACGGCCGCCGCACAGACAGCGGGGGCTCACGGGGTTCTCATTATCACACCCTACTACAACAAGCCGACTCCGGAGGGACAGTACCAACACTACTTGGCCGTCGCAGAGGCGGTCGATATCCCGATCGTCCTCTACAACGTGCCGGGGCGAACCGGAGTGAACATGCTGCCCGAGACAGTCGCACGTCTCTCCGAGGTGAGCAACATCGTCGCGATAAAGGAGGCGGCCGGATCGGTGGATCAGGTGAGCGAGATCGTGGAACTCTGCGACATCACGGTTCTGTCCGGAGATGATCCTCAGACTCTTCCGATGATGGCCGTCGGTGCGAGCGGCGTGGTGTCGGTCGCCGCGAATGTCGTTCCGCGCATGGTACTGGATATGGTAAGCGCGTGGCCCGCGAATCCTGAGCGGGCTCAAGAGCTGCACCATCGCCTGAGGCCGATCGCGAAGGCGCTGTTCGTCGAATCCAATCCTGGTCCTGTGAAGTACGCCATGCACAAGCTCGGTCTGATCGACAGCCCCGAGCTCAGGTCCCCTCTGGTCGTGCTGAGCGAAGAGGGGGCAGCGAAGATGGAGCACGGACTCGAACTCATGAGGCAAGCCATCCGGACCTGAGAGGAGACTTAGAATGCCGTTGGTCGAGATCTCTCTGATCGAAGGGCGCGATGCCGATACGAAGAGGCGCCTGATAGCCGAAGTAACCGACGCAGTTGTGCGTACGACCAATGCTCCTGCCGAAGTCGTTACGGTCATACTGCATGACGTACCGAAAAGCGACTGGGGGAGCGGGGGCGTGCCGTATTCCCTCAAGAAATAGCCAGCCTTCAGACATCTTGCCAACACTCCTAACTTAGGACTAGACAGACATGCCGTCTGCGCCTAGTCTGTCCTTGATGACTAAGCGGTCGGCTACCGCGGTGCACGTTCGGTCAAAGAACCGGGCGAGCGGCGCGGTATGTTTTTGAAGGGTGGGGAGTACCCCTTGCCACCACTACTTCCGGGGAGGACAGCATGAAGCACAGAGACGAATGGGAGAGGGACTACGAGCAGGTCGTGATCAACGAGTCCGACCTCGAGCGAATCGTCAAGCTCTCGGCTGGTGAGAAAGAGGCGATCGAAAGTCTTAAGACTGAGTACCCAATCAAAATATCAAGACACTACCTGAGTCTGCTTGATCCTGATGACCCTGACGATCCGCTTCGCAAGATCGTGATCCCAACATTGGACGAGATGGTCACGCGGCCTGGCGGGCACGCCGATGATGTCCATGCCGACGAGGCCAGATTACAGCCCTGACCGGGGATCGTCCACAGGTATCCGGGCAAGCTTCTGCTCATGCCCACGCTCGGCTGCCCTTCACACTGTCGCTTCTGCTTCAGGAAGGGCCACAAGGTCCAACACCTGAGCCAGAACGAAGCTGATGTGGCGCTTGACTACATCAGGAACGATGACTCCATACGCGACGTGATCATCACCGGCGGGGAACCACTTTTCCTGGGCGATGAGGAACTTGAGTTCTGGGTCTCGTCGGTGCGCGCGATAGAGCATGTCCAGATCATCAGGATCACGTCTCGCGCGCCCATCTATGTCCCGTCCAGGATCACACAGGCCCTCGTTGATATGCTGGCTGAGCACAGGCCCATCTACATGATCTTCTCGTTCGTGCATCCGAGGGAGCTAACTCCTGAACTCGAGAAGGGGATCAGGATGATGGCCGATGCCGGCATCATCATGCTGCAGCAGGGACCGCTCCTGAGGGGCATAAACGACGACCCGGAGATTCTGAGGGAGCTCTACGAACGGCTCGCTGCCATCCAGGTGCTTCCGTACTACGCCATCTGGGGCATATCCTCTCCAGGAACAGAGCACTTCATGGTCGACGGGCAGCGTGCCAGCGAGATAATGGCGGCTCTTGAGAACAAGACATCCGGCTTCTGTGTCCCGCATCTCATAACCATCGCGCGTGGAGACAAGGTACGGATGATGGGATGGTCGCCGGACAAGGCGGCAGCCCACCTCAAGAATCGGCCGCGCACGGGAGTGAGCACGCCGGTCAGTACGAGCATACTCCACGCTGCTCCACACAAGTAGTGGGTCCACCTTCGGCTGAAGACCCACTACTGAGAGACGGCGGCCACCCGGCCGCCGTCTCACGTTCTGGCCCCGTCAGAGGCTGTTCAGCCTCTGATCACCTTTCCAGCCCGATCATCATCCCAGATTGCATCCTGCCACATGAGCCGCGGTTTCTCTCAGTATCAGGCGCCCCTGTT
>DAOVNE010000149.1 GCA_030630395.1 Candidatus Eiseniibacteriota bacterium | reverse complement strand
CTCCATTGAGCGCCTCTGCGATGTCGGGCCGCGTGAGAAAACGCTTCGACTGATCTCCCAGCTCGGCGGCGACGGCGATGACTGCTTCGATCGCAGACCTGGCGTGCTCGACCGTGGCGTGATCGTCGGGCTCACCGTCAGGGGTCTTTGCGGCACGAACCGCGAGTGCGTGGCTGACGATCGCCAGACCCCTGTCTCCCGCGGAATCGGCCATCGTTGCCGCCGTCAATGCGGCCTGGCGCGCATCCTCGTGGCGACCGGTAGCGAGAAGCGCATTGCCCCTGCACGACTCGGCGTTCGCCAGGATCACCTCAAGCCCGAGCCTGCGTGCGTCCGTGACCACCGTATCGAGCATCTCGACGGCCTCCTCGCTTCGCCCGGCTTCACGAAGCGCACATCCGAGATCGCAGCCTACCCTCAGGAGAGTGACCTGCGCGCCTGTGGCTCCTGCGTGCTCCCTGGCAGCCAGCAGACTCTCAACGGCCTCGGCTGCTCGACCGTCCATTAGAGCGACCCGGGCGTCCGACAGAAGGGCCGCGGCGATCAGAGCGTCGTCATCGATCTCATGCGCCAGTCCCTTACCGCGATGTGCCGTCTCTCTGGCCTCCGAGCAGTGTCCCAACGCGCACTCGAGTTCGGCGCGCGCTGCCACGGCTACGGCGATGCCCTTCTTGTCACCGAGCTCATCGAAGATGGCCTCGGCCTCTCTCTGAGACTCCAGGGCCGCCCCGTACCGTCCGCGCCCCATCATGACAAGAGCGATGTTGCCCAGTGTCTCCGCCTCACCGCTCCGCCACTTGATCTCACGCGACGTGCTGAGCGCTTCGAGGTGACGGGTGGTCGCCTTGTCGTACTGCCCGCGCAGACGCTCGATGCTCCCCAGGTAGTTGAGGGAGATGATGATCCCCTTCTTCTTACCGAGCCGGCGTCTTGCGTCGAGCGCGCGGTCCAGATACACCTCCGCGTCATCGACCTTGCCCTGGGTAATGTAGATATTCCCGATGTCGTTCAGACAGAGCACCTCCGCCATCCTGTCCCCAAGTTCGGACTCTATCTTCAGTGCCTTCTTGTAGCTCCCGAGCGCCTCGTCGAGGTAGCCCTGCTCCTCTTGCACGGTTCCGAGGTTGATCAGATTCTCCGCCACGCCGTGCTTGTCCCCCAGCGCCTCACTGATCCCAAGCGCCTCCCCGTATGTGCTGACGGAGCGTTCGTAGTCGCCCCGTGTCTGGTAGACGACGGCCATGTTGGAGAGGGTGGCGCTCGATCCTCTCTCATCACCTATCGACCTCTTTATCTCAAGAGAATCCTCGTAGTACTTGAGCGCCTCGTCGTACCTGTCCAGGAAGTAGTGAGCGAGCCCGATCGCATTGAGGACCGTCGCCCGCCCTTCGCTGTTTCCAACAAGCACGTGGAGCGAGAGGGCGCGGTGGAGGTATTCGAGTGCCTTGTCGCAGCTTCCTTCCTTGATGTGGACACGGCCGAGTGCGAACAGAGCAGCGGCGAATTTGGGATCAAGATCGATGACGCGCTCGAGGCTCGACGTTGCGCGTTCCCACTCCCCCTCCATCTCGTATGCGAGGGCCAGCTCGTAGTACGCGCCGAGATCGTTGGGCAGAAGCCCCGTCAGATGCTCGAACGACTCGATGGCGCGTCTGATCTCCCCGATCGCCATCGCCTCTCTGGCGGAGATGAAGAGTCTGTCGGTCCGCTCGAGGTTTGCGCTCAACTCGACGGCCTTCCTGAGACTGGCTTCAGCCTCGTCGTCCTTTCCCATGTTCGAGAGCGCGGCACCCAGGTACGTGTAGGCCATCGCGTACTCCGGGTCAGCGGCTACGGCCTGTTTGAGAAGCACAATGGCCTCGAGATTGCCGCCCTGATGCAGTTGAGAAAGACCGTCCACGTACGACTTGAGCGCCTCGGGGTTTCGCGAACCCGACTCCCCGACCATCGTGACAAGAAGGTCACGCCGCTCCTCCTCTATTGTCCTGAGCACTTCCGCGGCAAGATGAGCGACGAGTTCGAGCATCCCCGCCTCGTCCTTCGCCTCCGCCTTGACAAGGGTCTGCTGCCCCGCCGAAGGTCTCGTGACGGTCGCATCGACCCTGCTTGCGGGTCCCAGCTTGATGAAGTTACCGGTGATGACGGTATCGACGCTCAGGAACTCCGAGATCGTCTTAACCGTCGCCTCATCGAAGGACGCATCCTGTCCCAGCTTGAGGTCGCTCAGGAGTGTAGTCAGCCTGTCGGGCGACACGACTCTGAGACTCGCGACGTGCGCCAGATCGCTCGTGAGCATCATCTGGAGTCCGGTGCTCATCCAGCCGGCATCGGGGCTACCGAGGTTCCTGAACGGAAGCACTGCGACGGAGTGGCTGGGCAGGTCGGTGCGCTCCTCCATGACGGTGACGACACCCGTGGCTGCGGCCCATGTCCTGTCGACGGCCGAGACCGGAGCGATCGCCGGAGCGTCGGACGTACTCACCCCCTTCAGGCTCTCCAACATCGCCCCACAGTCGGGATAGCGGTCGGCGGGCGACTTGGCGAGGGCCTTGGCGATTATGTGCCTGAGCTTCGGATGAACGCCGGCGCCGTCCGGAATCGGATTGGGCGGCTTGTTCACGACCGCATAGAGGATCTCGTAGCGACTCTCCCCGGGAAACGCCGGGCGCCCGACGACCATCTCGTAGAGAACGGCGCCGACCGAGAAGACATCCGATCGCGCGTCGATCGATCTACCCTGAGCCTGCTCCGGCGACATGTAGCGCGCGGTCCCCATGACGGTTCCGGCCTGGGTCAGATCCATCACGCCGGTGCTGTCAGGGCTTTCACCTGTGTCGAGGAGTTTCGCCAGACCGAAATCGAGGATCTTCAGGATGCCGTCCGGGCGGATCATGATGTTGTCGGGCTTGATGTCCCGATGGACGATCCCGAGTTCGTGCGCTTTGGCCAGTCCGGCGGCAAGCTGGTTCGAAGCATCGAGGATGTCCGTGAAGGACATCCCGCTCATGCACTGCCGAAGCGTCTTCCCATCGATGAACTCCATCGCGATGAACGTGGTCCCATCGACCTCATCGATCTCGTAGACGGTGGCTATGTTGGGATGGTTGATGACGGAGGCCGCCTGGGCCTCTCTTATGAACCGCTGAACCCGCTCCGCATCACCGGTCAGATCGGGGGAAAGGACCTTCAGGGCCACTTTCCGGCCGAGCCTGGTGTCCTCTCCGATGTAGACCACGCCCATCCCACCCCGTCCAAGCTCCTTCAGGATGCGATAGCGCGATATCGTCTTGCCGATCATGGCGGATTCAGTCCCTTCACTGGTCGGGGAGATCTCACGCGAGCTGCCGTTCACTCATCCCGAAGGCTACCAGAAACGTGCCAAACGAGCTATGACGATTCCCGATCTGCCCTCACCCAGGCCGAAGTCCCGAAAAACGTGAATGCCGGCAGAAGACCACCCGATCGCGGGAGGTTCCTGCCGGCATCACTCACCTGGAAAGCACCGGTTTAGGTCCTGTGCTCCTGCCCGAAGTTCTTGAGAAAAGCTAACGAATGTACGCGAGCTTTCGAGTCACACGCTCATGCTCCGCCTCGACGGTTGCGAAGTAGACACCCGAGGCCACGCCGGCATTCGCGTCGTTCAGACCGTCCCAGACGATCTCTGTCGTTCCGGCGCTCAGATTACCATCGAAGACCGTCCGCACGAGCTTGCCGGCCGCGTTGTAGACCCTGGCAACAGCACGCACACCCGGCTGTCCGCTCAGAGCCATCCTGCATTCCCCATGCGCGGGATTGGCCAGCGCGAGAGAGAGAACCGAGCCGATGTCGTTCGTGTCGCGGCCCTCACCCGTTCCCACGAGGAGATCGAGGCTGAACATCAGCGTCTTGGTCCGTGCAAGAAGATCGCCCGCGACATTGCCCTCGGGATCGGCCGATGAATTCGGGATCGCATGTCCCGCCATGTCTCTGATGTCTGCCGCCACGAAACTGAGTTCCTCAATGGCTGACAGAAGCAGATCGAGGTCGTAGAGCGTCTTCGCCCGCAGCACGCGGCGCTCAAGGTGCTTCTTGGCATAGACCAGGTCGTACGACTGACCGGGCGAGTGACCGGCGTTCCCGAGTCCATTCAGAAGCCAGTAGAACTTGTACTCTGCCACCTGCTCAAGCGGTCTCGTGTCATCGACGAGCACGATCTCCGACACGAGTATATCCTCGCGCGGGCCCGGGGGAGCTTCAACGGGCTGGCTGTCGAAACGGGGAATGACGCCTCTGGCATCCTCGATACTCCCCACAACCGTCATGTCGCGGAAGGTATCCCCCAGTCCGTAGGCGAAGAACATCCTCTCGCCAGGCCAGAACGCTTCAACCTGGATCAGATTCTCATAGACGGCTTCAGTCTCGAGCTGGACGTAGATGAAGTCGCTCCGTCCCGCCGGGGAGACGGCGTGATCCGGAAGAGCGTTCCCGCCGGGGCTCGTTCTGTCCACCGTCGTCGTGGGCGTGGCAATGGAGTACCCACCCTGAGCGATCTCCTCGAACATCACCTCGAGATCCTCGAGGGGCTCGGTTGTGACATTGCTGCCCTCGTGCAGGGGCGTGAACGCCGCGGCGACGAGCGCGCCCGGCCAGCCCATGTAGTCCGAGAGGCTTGGCAGGATCCAGTCGCCGGCGGGGTCGAACCGGTGGATCACATTCAGGAAGGAGTCCGATACATAGACCGTGCCGTCGGACCCGATCGTGATGTGGTCCCATCCCCCCTGTCCGAGAGGAGCAGGACCGAAGGGGATCACGTCGCCACCGGGAGAGATCTCGAACATCCCCTGGGTGTG
>DAOVNE010000076.1 GCA_030630395.1 Candidatus Eiseniibacteriota bacterium | reverse complement strand
TATCGCCAATGGGATAGATCTGGAAATCGACGGGCATTCCATCGAAGCCGTGGGCCCACTCGGCCGGGGGCGCTCCACCCAGCATCACGTTGAGGGCAGCGTATGCATCACCGGTAATCGTGAAGATGTCGGGTGTCTCCGCATCCGGATAGACATCGACGATCGCATACCCGTACGGGTCGACGATCGTGATGGTCCCGGTAACGGGATCGAGGCGCTTTATCATGTACTCCTCGGCGACCAGTATCGTCCCGTCCTCCTCAATCGCCATTCCCTTTATGTCATAAAAGGCCTCACCGGGATTCAGAATGGTCCCTGAGGTGTCGACGTAGCTGATTACGCGGCCGTTGTTATCGTTGGCCACATAGAGCTGTGCCGTACAGGTGACCGGCGCCGCCAACGTGGCAACAACGATCAGGGCTATGAACAGCGCGCAGCAATTCCGCATCGCACTTTCCTTCCCTTTGAGGTTGATAGCAACTTTCATATTCTATACAACTTCGCATTATAAGTCAATGATTGGCTCTCAACGGAAGTCCCGTCGGCTCTATGGGAGCGTGGTCCCTGAAATGCCGAAGCCCCCACCTCTCGGCGGGGGCTTCACTATCCGCAGACAGAACTCTGCCTACTTCAGCATCACCATGTTCCTCTGCTCGACAAACCCAGGCGCCTCAAGCTTGTAGAAGTAGACGCCGGATCCGAGCTGTCGACCCGTGTCGTCAAGACCGCGCCAGGTCACCGTGTACGTGCCGGGCGCGACATCAGTGTTGACGAGAGTCTTCACCCTGCGCCCGGAGAGATCGTAGATCGAGAGGGTGACACGCCCACCCGGCGCCGGGATCGCGTATCTGATCGCGGTGGTCGGATTGAACGGGTTCGGGAAGTTGTAACTCGAGAATGCCCGCTCGGGCACTTCACCTTCCGGCACTGAGTTCGGGCACTCCGTATAGGAGTTCTCGTGCGCGGCGTCCGTCCAAGGGATGTAGTCGACAGGACCGTAGAACCAGCCCTCCTCCACGCACACATCGCCCCAGTAGTTGTAGTCCGCATCCACGGTCGCGGCGGTCAGATTGAACACGTGGAAGATCGCATTGTTCGCGAAATCGTTGGCATCCGCAAGTGTCCGTCCAACCTCAGGACCAGGATCACTGTTGTTGTAGATGCCGGTGAACGTGTTGTCTGAGAACGTGCAGCCCGAGAAGAACGGGGCAGATGAACCAGCGACTATCACGCCGTTCGAACAGAGCGTGAACGTGCTTCCCGTCATCGTCAACAGATCCCCGAAGTCGAAGCTCGCACCGTTGCCGCAATTCTGGAAAACACAATCGATAACGCGCATCACACCCGATGACGCGGCCAGACCGTCCGTGGCCGTCCCTTGTCCGTCGATCGTGAAGCCATCGAGAAGCGTGAGATCGCCAAGGCCTGTCGCGGACACGACCACTCCACTCGATGAGCGTATCGTCGTCGAGGCCGCGCCGTCTGAACTCATCACCAGAACGCCGTCCTTGAGAACGATGTTCTCGTCGTACGTCCCGGGGCTCACCCAGACAGTGTCGATGGCCGACGCCGCATCGATAGCCGCCTGAATCGTGGCGTACGGCGACGGCACTTCGAGCTTCTGGCCTGTGCCGAGCCAGATCATCTCGGAATAGACGCTCTTCTGAGAACTGGCGTCGCTCCCGGCCAGCCGGTAGAACCAGGTGGTATGCGGGAGCATGTTCTCATCGGTGTGTGTAAGGTCAGCGGTGAACCCGACCAGCAGCTCCGAGTCAATAGGATTAGAGAATGGAATGCTGTCGCGGTAGACCCAGTATCGTCCGAAATCGCTCTCGCAGTTCTCATCCCACGTGAGCACGATATCATCTCCGACCCACTCCGCGACTATGCCTGACGGCGGAGACGGCGACGGATCTACCGAGACCAGGCTGGATGGCTGTCCGTGCCAGCCGGTATCGTAGACAGGGACGATCTCGTACGAGAAGTTGTCCCTCGGGCACCCGGATGTCCAGATGTCCACAAAAGACGTATCGACGCCTGCGACCCACGCCAGTGATTCCGGTTCTGCGATGACGTTGCCGCGATTGACAACATAGTAGTCGACCGGGCCTTCGGCGGGCCCCCACGACATCTCGTTCGCACCCTCCGTGAACTGCACGTCGAGACCAGAAGGTGCGGCGTAGCAGAGACTCCCGAATACCTTATTGGACGGTGCGCCTTCCAGGCCGCCATCGTCAACAGCGGACACACGGTAGTAGTTGAGTTCGCATGCCGGGATGGTGATATCGACGAAGCTCGTGTCCGGCGCAGTAACCGTCGCTATCTGTGTACCTGGAAGAGCTGTCGTATCACGATACACTATGTAGTAGTCGACCGTGGCTCGCCGCCACGGCGGTGGGCTCCAAGAGAGGAGCATCGATGCGCCGTTCTGTGCCAGGAGGAGGTCCTCCGGACCCTCAGGACATCCGATGCCAAGAGCACCCTGCGCTATGCCTCCCTCGCCTCCGGTCAATGTCGGTGACGTCGCGTGGACTGCATAGAACCCTGCCCCTGCATCACAGAAGATGGGGTCGACTGACGTGTCTCCCACACCCGCGCTGCAGCCGTTGTAGTCGCCGCTCGAGTTGTCCCAGACGTCGTTGTAGCTTATGTCCGGCGTCGCGCTCGTGCACGTGATCCCGTAGCCGGTGTTCGACACAACGATGCTGTTCTTGATCACGCTGGCGGTCGTCACCCTGATATCAATGCCACCGTCAAGACCGTTTCCTGTGATCGTGCAGTTCACGATCTCGATGTCCGTCGAGTATGAGTAGATGCCCGCGGCGCCGTTATCGTAGCTCGCTACATAGAGGAGGCTCACGTTGGCATTTGGTGGATCGTTGATGAAGAGACCGGCAGCGGTGTTGTCGTGGAAGCTCGACATTTCGATGTCGAGGTCCCCGTCGGCGCCCCCGCTTCCGTAGGTCGCGACCAATCCCCTCCAGCAGCCGTAGACGTCGACATTCCTGACGATCGCCTCGACATCCTTGAGGTAGATGCCCGCGTAGCTTGTCCCGGAGTTCGTGACCGTGAATCCATCGATTACGATCTTGTCCTCGTTATCCACGTAGATGCCGTGACCCGAGCCTCCGGCGTCAATAATGACGGGATGGGCTTCAGGGTCCCGGTATGTGAAAGTCAAATCGTAACCACCGTAGAGTGACCTGTAGTCTCCGAGAACTATGTTCTCGACGTAGGTGCCTTCGGCGACCTTGATGACATCACCTCTGTTGGAATTGTCGATCGCCGTCTGGATGGATGCATACTCGTCGGGAACGAGAATGGTCTTTGGGATGTGCGCGTTCACGGGTCGCATCGCACCCGAGCCGATGCGGCACGTCCCGTACTTGATATAGAAGAACCCGCCCTCACCGAAATCAGTACCCCAGCTGTTCTTGCATATCCATGCGCCGTTGCCGCCACACATGTCGTCGTCCCACCCAAGCATGAGAATCACATGGTTGGTCCAATCGGTGCCTGCGTGCTCATAGCACCCGCCTGTGTAGCCATAGAAGTCGTCGTACACGCACATACCAACCGAGAGAGGCCCATAGGTCTCGATGGCGTACTTGAGGCTCGAAACCGTGTTCGATACATTGCCCGTTCCGTCGATGATGGCGACCTTATCGTAGACCCTCTGGCGACAGGAATGGCCGTGGCTGGCCAGATAGGGAATGTCTTCCTCGCTCACCGCGCCCGGGTCATAGTGAACGGCGTAGGCGGCGCCCGCCCATCCACCATCACAGTCCGAGCCCTGATCGTTGCAGTCGATCGTCTGCTGCTCCGAGATGTCCAGAAGCACGCCTTCATAGATTCTGACGTGAGCCTCAGTGGCGCTGCACGCGCCGAACGCCCAGCACGAACCACAGCCGCCCTGGTCCTTGGCGGGAGTTACACCGTCGAAGTCACGCCAGTCGAAACTGGAGCGAAACGTCATCCCCCGAACTTCGGGCGGCGGCTGCAGAGTGTCGAAGATCGCAGCGATGTCGGCCGGCATCTCACCGCCGAGCCTCCTGGCCTTCTCCCCAGGCGACAGGTTCGACACGCCAGTCGGTCCGGCAACCCAGTCGTATCCCATCTCGGCTATGCGGTCGTTGATCTCATCGATCCACGCCTGTTCTTCTGCAGAGACCTCTCTGTCGACGCTCGCGACGGCAGGCAGACTCGCCATTGCGAGAACCGCCACCGACACAACCAGGACACCGACGAGGAGGCGTGAGAGCTTCCTAGAATCAGAACTCATTTTTCTTCGCTCCTTGATAACGCACGCTATTAAGCGTTACCGCTTGCGGGGGGCAACCGGCCGCTAGATTCTTGACAAACAGTATTATAGCATGATCTGTACCTTATTTCAATAGGCTTGGTCATGCGTCCTCTGGTTCGATGCGATACGGTCCCCCCTGGTTCCCGCATTTGACCCCAGGAGCAAGCGCTGATAGGCTCTCTGCCACTATGGTTGGATTCGATTCAGACAACGCTGACGTGATCGTGATCGGGGGCGGCACTGCCGGGTGCGTGGCCGCGACTGCGGCCGCACGTGCAGGGGTCCGGGTCCTGCTCATGGAGAGCAGGGCAATCGATGACGTCGGACGCAAGGCCTGCGGAGGCGCCCTCTCGTCGGATGCTGTCCGCGCGGTATCGGAGATCGTGGGGCCTCTGACAGGCGCCGAGGTCGCCGGCACGGTCACGTCCGGACTCCTCGGACTTCCCGGTAGCTCACCAGCAGCTGAACTCGACGAACCCGGTGTCGTTCTCAATCGCCCGGTGCTCGGGCAGCGCCTTCTCATCGATTGCTTGGAGAGCGGGGTCACTCTGCTGAGCGGTCACACGTGTATCGGGTGGAGCGACCGCAGCAAACGGACTGTGGGCGTCCGTTGTCCGGACGGGACGGAGACGAGCATCACCGGACTCGTCGTCGTGGATGCCACTGGCTTCCGGTCGATCCTGACGAAGACCGGAGGGCCCACACACCCGGACCATCTGAGGCGTTCTGAGACAGGCATCGGCTACTACGAGATACTCCCTCTGGCCAAGGACCTCGACAGACCCAACAGAGCCATCGTTCAGATCGCTCCGGAAGGAGCCCGCGACGGCTACGCTTGGATATTCCCGATGGGGAGTCGCCTCGTGAACGCGGGCATCGGGGCATCGCTTGCGACTGCGGACCGATCCCTTAGACGGCGCCTCCACTCCTACCTGGATAGCTCAGATCTCGTCGACATCAACACTCCCAAGGTGGGCTCGCCTCGATCCGGCTCCGATACAGGTGGCAGTGATGTCGCGAGGGCAGGCTTTCTTCGATCCGGCTCCGGGATGATCCCACTCAGGCGTCCTCTGGCAAGCCTCGTCGGCGACGGCTTTCTCTCAGTGGGTGATGCCGCATGTCAAACCAACCCGCTCCATGGCGGCGGAATCGCCCCCTCGATCATCGCTGGATCGGTAGCCGGGCGTGTGGCAGGAGCGGCGGTGCGGGCAGGCGATTGCTCGGCAGCCGGACTGTGGGAGTATGGCGTCGAGACGATGCACACACTGGGCGCCCCGCATGCCGCACAGGATCTCATTCGTCGCCTCATTGGTCACCTCAGACCCGACGAGGTGGCGTTCGTGGCGGGAGAGATGGCCGCTGCCGGCCGCGCCTTCCGGTCGCTCTACAGCCAGTCGCCCGGATTTCGTGTCAGGGAGATACTCGGGACAGTCGGAAGAGCCGCAAGAAGACCGGCGCTTCTCAAACTCCTGATCGAGTCGGCACATTGCGTCTCAGCCATCCACCGGCTCTACCGCAACTACCCTGAGTCGCCGGACAGATTGGGAACGTGGATAGGCAGCGTCGAGATCGCCGTTCGTTCTTTCGACAGGCTCGTTCGGAAGGGAAGAGAATGAAGGGCCGCGACCCGGTCACTCACGATAACCACACGCGCGCGGTGCTCGCCATTCTTATCTCCGCGCTCTCGTTCGCCCTCGTCGGCATGATGGTGAAGCTCTCGGGAACGTTGCCGGTCTACGAGAAGGCGCTCATCAGAAGTCTGGTGTCGCTCGCGATAATGGGCGCGGTGGCGTTCCACCACCGTGACAACCCGTTTCGGGCGAACCCACGCATCCCGACACTCATCGTACGCGGCGCATTCGGGACCGGCGCGATGCTCCTCTATTTCTACGCCATCGGCCACCTGACTCTTGCGGACGCGACTCTTCTCAACAAGCTGTCGCCGTTCTTCGTCATCGTGTTTGCGGTCGTGTTCCTGAAGGAGAAGCTACCGCGCTACATCATCCCCTCGCTGGTCATAGCCTTCGCGGGCGCAGCTCTTGTGATCAAACCACAGCTGGATTTCCGTGCCGTTCCTGCCGTCGCAGGAATCGTCTCCGCTATCTGCTCGGGAGCCGCGTACGTGATAGTCCGTTCCCTCAAAGGCAAGGAGCCGCCGTATAGAGTCGTCTTCTACTTCGCGCTCGTCGCCGTGGCGGTGACTGTGCCACCGACGCTTCTCAGGTACGTGCGTCCGACACTCGAGCAGCTCGGATACCTCATCGCCGCTGGGGTATTCGCAACCGTCGGCCAGTTCTCGTTGACGTACGGGTATCACCAGTCGCCGGCGTCGAGGCTCTCCATCTACAACTACGCCCACGTCATCTTCGCGCTTGTCATAGGTCTTGTGTT
>DAOVNE010000098.1 GCA_030630395.1 Candidatus Eiseniibacteriota bacterium | reverse complement strand
CGCGCGGCTCTGGAAGAACTCGAGCCTCCACGGTTCGAGCTCGCGCCTGAGATCCCGCGCCGCCTCGGCGAGTTCATCCTCGCGCTCGAGATACGGGATCTCCTTCTTGTAGTCGGTGGTTCCAATGGTCTCGGTCCCCTTGAAAAGCATGTGCTCAAGGAGGTGCGAGATCCCCGTGATCCCTGGCCTTTCGTAGACACTCCCGACCTTGAACGCGACGGCTCCGAAGAAGACCGGCGCCTCATGGCGTTCAACGACCAGGAAGGTCATCCCGTTGTCCAGCGTGAACTCCTGGACCTTGTCTTCGATAGTCTGGGCATTCACGACCGTCACGAGTGCAAGGCACACGGACAGCGCTACCCAGAGGAGGCGAGAACTTCCCCTCATCGACGTCCCCTTTCGTGTGGTGGTTATCTGGAACTACACCGGGAACATCCCGAACACCTTCCCGGTTATGAAATACACAAGCACTATCATGACGACCAGACCTATGAGATGTAGCCAGAATCCGGTTCGCATCATGTCGGACATCTCAAGCTTCCCCGAACCGTAGACGATGGCGTTCGGTGGCGTTGAGATTGGCAGCATGAACACATTCGAGCATGCGAGAGTCGCGGGGATGGCCAGAAGGAACGGTGAGACATTGATAGCCGTTGCGACCGCGATCAGAAGCGGAATCATCATGTTCGCCACCGCCGTATTCGACGCTATCTCGCTCACGAACGAGGCGATGATGGTCACGATCAGAATCAGGACGAGCGGGCTCAGCTCGCTCGACAGAGGAAGAGAATCCGCGATCCACTGAGCGGCTCCGGACTCAAAGAGCCCCTTACCGAGCGCAAGCCCTCCCCCGAACAGGTACAGGATGCCGAACGATATCGAGCGCGTGTCGGCCCATACGAGCGGGAACTCCCACTTCTTTATGCTGGTCGGCACGATGAAGAGAAGGAGCGCGCAGGTCAGTGCGATGAGGGAATCATCGAACCTCGTCTGAACGAGCGCCATGCCTGGGATCGGTAGCTTGTCCCAGAACGGCCGCGACAACCAGAGCACGGCGACCAGAACAAACGCGACGATCGTATACTTGCCGCCCCTCTCGAGCGGACCGAGGAGTTTGCGCTCTTCGTCGATCGTATCGCCGCTGTCTATGACCTGGACCTTCGGCTTGTGGACAACCCACAGGAACCACCACGTGAGAGGCAGCATCACGATCGCGTACGGCAACCCAACCTTGAGCCAATCGAAGAACGTGAGTTCCTTCCCTAGAAGCGTCTGAGAGAAGCCGGCAAGGAGCACGTTCGGTGGCGTTCCGACGAGCGTCGCAACACCGCCGATCGTCGAGGCGTATGCGATCCCGAGAAGAAGCACGGTTCCGAAGCGTGACTCCGCACTGAGCTTCGAGTTCGTGAGTATGGCCATGCCAATGGGCAGCATCATGGCCGTGGTGGCCGTATTCGAGAGAAACGCTGAGAGAAACGCCGTCAGCCCCATGAAGTAGAGAACGAGCATCTTCGGACTATTGCCGACACGCCCGAGGATGACGAGAGCAAGCCTCCTGTCAACGCCCCACTTCATCATCGCCCGCGCGATCATGAACCCGCCGAGGAACAGGAAGATGAGACGGTTGGCATAGGGCGAGAGCGCATCCTGTAAAGACAGCACGCCCAGAAGCGGAAGCAGGATCGCCGGCAGAAGGGCCGTCGCGTAGATGGAGATGGCCTCTGTACCCCACCAGATGGCGCACAGCGCCAGCACTGCCAGCGTCTTCTGTATCATGGGTTCGAGCCCGAGAGGAACGAACACGAGGAACAAGAAGGCCAGAATCCCGGCCAGGAAGCCCGCCTTGTGTTTCACGAGCGACTTGCTGCTGGTCGAACTAGTCACCTAAGATCTCCCCGTTCGCGTTGTCCTCTTCGGCCGCAGTTACCTTCCGCGCGGCCGCCCTCACCTCGTCATAGACATCCGCCAGCGGGACGTTACACCTCACCGCTGCCTCCCTGCAGTCTTCGTATTCCGGAGCCAGATTCACGACGCGACCAGCCGCAAGGCCGAGCTTCACCCCTATCCTCCCGAAGCGTGTTTCCACTTGGAGGATCTCACGGGTCAGCTTCCTGCGTTCGACCTTGGTCATCCGAACACCGAGCGTGGTCGTTTCATCGAAGATCGTCGCGACGATCTCGTCGACGTGTTCCTGCGCCACAAGCACGGTAAGCATGGTTCCGGGTCGGTTCTTCTTCATGAAAATCGGCGTCAAGTAGACGTCAAGCGCTCCTCGCTCCCACAGAAGATCGGACGCATGACCGAAGAACTCGGGGTTCATGTCGTCGATGTTCACCTCTACGAGGACGACCTCGTCCCTCTCGTAGGTCGCCGAGCAGATGTCGCCGATCACCACGCGCAGCATGTTGGGCATCTCAAGCTCACGGGTCCCTGCGCCGTATCCGACGGCCTCCACGTTCATCTCCGGCAAGGGGCCGAAGTCCTGTGCGAGAACCCTGAGCAGGGCAGCGCCCGTCGGTGTTGCCAGTTCCGACTCCACGCCCCGGGAGTAGACGGGGATTCCCTTGAGGAGCGCGAGCGTTGCAGGCGCCGGTACGGGGAGCGTGCCGTGTGCACATTCCACGAATCCGGTCCCTACGTGTATCTTAGATGCGAACACGGCCTCGACCCCGAGCATCTTGAGCCCGGCGATCGACGCGACGATGTCCACGATGGAATCAAGCCCGCTTGTCTCGTGAAGGTGAAGCTCTTCGACCGGCGTCCCGTGAATCTGCGATTCAGCCTCAGCGATCTCATCAATGACGGCCCGCACAGACGAACGAACGTCGTCGTCGAGAGCGCTCTCGCCAAGGATCTGCGTTATCTCCCCGACCGTTCTCCCGTGTCCGGACTCATCGGTCTCCACCACGAACTTCGTGCCGGTGATTGTCCCGCGCCCGACGCGTCCCGCGCTTACCGAATATCCCTTGAGCCCGAGCTTCAGGAGCTCGGCCTCGAGCAGCCTCAAGTCCAGCCCGGCGTCGAGAAGAGCGCCGACGATCATGTCGCCGCTCACGCCTGAGAAACAGTCGAAATAGGCGATCTTCATTCGCATCAACTCCTGATCACACTGCTGGCGAAGTACCCTGCCCCAAAACCGTTGTCGATATTGACGACGACCACTCCAGGCGCGCAGCTGTTCAGCATCGTGAGAAGAGCGGAGAGTCCCTCGAAGCTCGCGCCGTAGCCGACGCTCGTTGGAACGGCCACGACGGGCTTGTTGATGAGACCCCCGACCACGCTCGCAAGCGCACCTTCCATACCTGCGACTACGATGACAACGCTCGCCCGCTCGAACTCATCACGGTGGGCGAAGAGACGATGAATGCCTGCGACTCCAACATCGTACAGCCGCACGACGTCGTTCCCCATGACCTCCGCCGTGACGGCAGCTTCCTCGGCGACCGGTATGTCGGCGGTCCCGGCGCTGACGACGAGGATGCTTCCTTCACCGCTCTTCTTCCTCTTAGGACCGGCCGTCACTATCCGTGCCTTCTCGTGATAGATAGCGTCAGGCACGACCTCACGGATGGCATCAAAAGCCGCGGCGTCCGCCCGCGTGGCCATGAGAAGGCCACCCCGCGCAGCGATCGCGCCGGCGACTGCAGTAAGATGCTCCGGTGTCTTGCCCTCGCAGAAGACGACCTCGGGAAAGCCGGTTCGGAGATCCCTGTGCGTGTCGATCTTAGCGAAGCCCAGATCCTCATAAGGAAACGCTCTCAGCTCCCTCATTGCCTCATCTATCTCGAGCCTTCCGTTCTGCACGTCATCCAGAAGGCGTCTGATGCGCTCACCGTCCACTGCTGCTACTCCCCCTCCGAAAGCGCTTCGGCGCTGCCGCCGGTCGTGTTGGCTATGTCGGCCGCCTTGGCCGACACCTTCACATCACCGAGCCCAATGTTCATGCTCCCCTGCCGATAGCCCACAAGATCGAGAGCCACGAACGTGAAGCCGAGCTTCTTGAGGCCGGAAACGACCGTCTTCCTGTTCGCTGAATCAAGCAGGAGCTTCATATCATCAGCTCCGACCTCGATGCGCGCCACGGTACCGTGGTCCCTCACCCTCAGCTCACGGATTCCGAGACCCGCGACGATTTCCTCAGCTCGCTCGACCCGTTCCAGGCGCTCGACCGTTATCTCCACACCGTACGGGATCCTCGTCACGAGACAGGGCGAAGGTGGCTTGTCCCACGTCGGGAGACCCATCTTCTTCGAGATCGCTCTGATCTCAGGCTTCGTGAGCCCGGCCTCTTTGAGAGGGCTCCTGACGCCAAGTTCCGCCGTCGCTCTCATGCCGGGACGGTAGTCATCCTCGTCATCGCGAATCGACCCCTCGACAACGGGGCTCATTCCCCGGTCGGCCGCCATCTGGACGAGCATTGAGAAGAGCGCTTTCTTACAGATGTAGCATCTGTCCGGCGGGTTGGCCGTAAAAGCGACATCCTCGAGTTCGTGGGACTCGACGACGATGTGTTCGACGTCGAGAGACGCGGCGAACGCGC
The DNA here is from genome assembly GCA_030630395.1 of Candidatus Eiseniibacteriota bacterium. GTDB lineage: Bacteria > Joyebacterota > Joyebacteria > Joyebacterales > Joyebacteraceae > Joyebacterum. The sequence continues at coordinate 1,440 of DAOVNE010000098.1, read as the reverse complement.
GCGCATCGTCAAGCTCAGCTGATGGCCGGCTTGGCGAAGTCGCCGTCACCGCGAGCACGTTGTCGCCGAGCACGTCGGAGGCGACCTTGAGGAGTAACGTGCTGTCGACTCCGGCAGAGAAGGCGACGACCGCGGTCCCCATCTCCGACAGGATCTTCCTCAGGTCTTCGAGCTTCCCGGCAGTCATCAGTAACTTCTCACGAAAAGGCCCTCCCCACGAAGGCGTTAATCCTAGATTCTAACGCCATCGACTTCCTGTGAATACAGGTATATCGATGGCGCCCGAATGAGCTGGAATCAGGTCAGGAACGCTACATATCGACGGAGGATGCCCGGGTGAGCTTCGCGAATCTCACACCCTTCAGGCCTCCGATCTCGATGGCGAGCCTCTCTATCTCAGGCGGGAGCCCCTTGATGATGATGGTCTCGAGGCAGTTGTGATGATCCATGTGGACATGGGTGTTGCAGAGAACATTGATGTACTTACGGTGCTGGACGCTGATGAGCTTGTCGGCGAGTCCTCGCTGATGATGATCGTAGCTGATGGTAAGAACTCCGACCACTTCCTCGGTCTCGTTCTCCCACTTGTCGTGAACAATCTGCTCTCGAATGAGATCGCGTACGAACTCGGAGCGAGACGAGTAGCCCTTACTCACGATGCGCCTGTCGAGTTCACTCAGGAGCTTCGCGGGCAAGGAGACACTGACCCGCACTGTCTTGCTCTTCTTCGCCATCTGCCTGACCTCGCGTGTGTGAAATCGTGCGGACGTTCGACGCTAGTCCCAATCGTGAGAATGGTAGTGCCTGTGTTCAAGCCCATCGTGCGCGTGCGCGTGCACGTGAAGGAGGTTCGCCTCCAGGAGCTTCTCCTTGTCGTCGAGGAGATCCGTCATCTTCCCATCGTAGATCAGCTCGTGATGCTCAGCAAGCACAAGCGTCCGCTCCCCCAGCTCGGCGGCCAGAGAGAGGTTGTGAGTCGTGACTACGGTCGTCATGTCGAGCCCCTGAAGAAAGTCGACGAGCCATCCCGTACTCCGTGGGTCCAGATTCGCCGTCGGCTCGTCGAGCAGCAGCACCTTCGGTTCGAGCACGAGGAGAGCGGCGAGGCACAGCTTCTGCTTCTCCCCGCTGCTCAGCTGGAAAGGAGGTCTGTCCAGATGGTCGGATAGCCCAAGTTCGGAGGCCCATCGTCGTACACGGTCCTCCTCATCGGCTATGCCGAGCTGGCGCGGGCCGAAGGCTATCTCATCGTAGACCGTCGGATTGAATATCATGGCATCGGGGTTCTGAAACAGAAGCACGACCTCACTCCTGAACCGTCTGTGAAACTCTCTCCGCTTCAGGCTGCGTCTCGAGATCTCCTCACCGTCATAGCTGACCTGCCCCTCAGAGGGAAAGACGAGCCCGTTTAAGATCTTGAGAAGCGTGCTCTTGCCGCTT
>DAOVNE010000026.1 GCA_030630395.1 Candidatus Eiseniibacteriota bacterium | reverse complement strand
TACTCTTCCGGCAGGTTGGCTCTTCGTCGCATTCCTGATAGCCGGACTGCGCGAAGTGGGAGAGCCAGCGAGGAAGGCCCGGATTGTCGATCTTGCAGCGGAGTCGCACCGCGGTCGCGTCATCGGCTTCTACTATCTCGTTCGTGGTCTGGCCACGATCCCGGCTCCCTTCCTGGGAGGCCTTCTGTGGCAACGCGGCCACACATGGCCCTTCATCCTTGGCGGCGTGGCATCAGCCGTTGGACTTCTGTTCTACGCTCTGGATTCCCGGGGTAGACGCGACTGAGTCATACCTCGAGCGGGCAACTTCCGATGTAGGTCGCTTGGCGATCTCGCGTGTAGGAGAAGGCATTGGAGCTTAAAGACCTGATTCTCAAGAACAGAAGCTACAGGCGATTCCGCCAGGAAGCACGCATCGACCTCGAGACACTGAGGGAACTCATTGATCTCGCGAGACTGTCCGCGTCGGCAGCAAACCGGCAGCCCCTGAAGTACGTCCTCTCGTGCGAGCAAGAGACGAATGCGACCGTATTCCCTCATCTTCGTTGGGCAGGATACCTCACTGACTGGTCCGGTCCCGTGGAGGGGGAGAGACCGTCAGCATATATCGTTGTGCTTGGAGACACGGAGATCACGAAGTCATTCGGGTGCGACCACGGGATCGCGGCACAGAGCATCCTGCTCGGGGCGATCGAGAAGGGGCTCGGCGGATGCATGTTCGGCTCAATCGCCAGAGAGGAACTCACGGAGGCCCTGGCGATCCCGCCCCGGTACGAGGTTCTCCTCGTGATCGCGCTTGGAGAACCGATCGAGACGGTGCAGATCGAGCCGGTCGATCGCGACGGAGATATCAAGTACTGGCGGGACGATGATGGTGTGCATCATGTGCCCAAACGCAGCCTGGATGCTATCGAACTCAAGCGGGGCGGTTGACAGAGCGTGAGGAATGCCTACAATCGTAGTTGATGATCCTTAGCATAGGCAGAGTCTCATCAGGAGACACCAGTGGACACACCGAAACGCTCGTGGATGAAGTCGATCACCTGGCGAATTATCGGGGTCGTGCTGCTCGGGCTGATCTCGTACTTCATCACCAAGAACTGGAAGGAGATGGCCATCATCACGGTCATCTTCCACGGCATCCGCGTGGTTCTATATTACTACCACGAGCGGATCTGGGATCGCATCTCCTGGGGCAGGATGAAGCATCCCCTTGAGGATCTTCCGGTAACAGACGAACTGACACCCGAGGATCTCGAGGCCGTGAAGGAGAAACTCAAGTCGCTTGGGTATATCGACTGACAGCACTGACTGAGAAACCTTAGATGGAAGCGGAGGTAGCGATGAAGATAGCCATTGCATCAGACGACGGGAAGACAATCGCCTCGCACTTCGGGCGCACGAGAGGGTTCGTGATTGTGGAGGCCGCGGACGGGAAGATCGTGAACAGTGAGTACCGGCCGAACACCTTCACCGGGCACGCTACGGGGGCTGAGGGTGAATCACAGGTGGCCGATCGTCACGGTCCGATTCTGAGCGCGTTGGCCGATTGTCAGGTCGTCGTTGCGCGCGGCATGGGACGACGGATATACGATGACCTCGCCGGAGCCGGCATAGAGGTCTTCGTAACAACCGAGGCTCTGGCGGAGAAAGCCGCCGGGCAGTATCTCATGGGGAAGCTCGTCGACAATCCTGATCAGGCGTGCGATCACTCCAACGATGAGCAATAGGAGTACGCCCCGGGCTTGCCGATGAACGGAGGGTGTCATGACACAGTCATATTCAGCTGACAAGCACATCACGCTCGTGGCGATTCTGCACATCGTCTACCACTCGCTCACTCTGTTTGTGGGCATTGTCCTCTTCGCGCTGCTATCCACGATCGGTTGTCTCGCGGACGACCCGCAGGCAGCGCAGGTTCTGGTGATCGTCGGCACGAGCCTGGCCGTCTTCTTCATTGTGCTCTCCGTTCCCGGAATCATCGGAGGTATCGGGCTTCTCCAGAGGAAGGAATGGGGACGCATCATGACGATCGTCATCGGCGCGCTGAGTCTCATGGATATCCCGATGGGGACGGCGCTCGGTATCTACACGTTCTGGGCGCTGATGCAGGACGACGCCGTGGCTATCTGTCGAGCTGGCAGAGGCTAGCGCCCGGTTCTTCGAGCTCATGCCGTGAGGGAGGAACCGTGAGACGATCAGGCAGTGTGCATAGGCAGCTTGGGATTGCCGCGCTCCTGGCTCTCCTCGCTCTGGTCGGATGCGCCTCGACCCACGCGCCCCCGGTCGGTCCACACAACATCATCCTGTTCATCGGCGATGGTATGGGCGTTTCTCACGTCACGGCCGCCAGGGTCGAGAGCGATTCTCTGAACATGGAGCGGCTCACTACGGGCGGGCTTCTGGCGACTCATCCGGTGGGGTCATTCGTCACCGATTCCGCTGCAAGCGGAACCGCCATAGCCACTGGAGTATCGACCAAGAACGGTGTCATCTCCATGTCGCCGACTGGCGCACCGCTCAAGACCGTTCTTGAGCACGCCGAGGAGAGTGGGATGGCCACGGGCCTTGTCGTTACCTGCTCGATCACACACGCGACACCGGCCGTCTTTGTTGCTCATGTTCCGAGCAGAGACGATGACGCACTGATAGCGGAGCACATCGCCGCCGGCGGAGTTGACGTTCTGTTCGGAGGTGGTCTCGGGTACTTCCTGCCGGCATCCGTCTCGGGCAGCCTCAGGAAGGACGACCGGAACCTCCTCTATGAGATGGAAGGCGAGATGACGATTCTGCGCACCGAGGAGGAGTTCGACGAGCTCCTGGGTAGAGACCGCTCGGATGGAGAACGCGTTGCCGGGCTCTTCTACCGGGCTCACCCACCGGTCGAGTATGAACGCGCTCCAAGCCTCGCACGTCTCACGGCCGGCGCTCTGGACATACTGGCCGGAGATGAGGACGGGTTCTTCCTCATGGTCGAGGGCTCTTAGATAGACTGGGCCGGGCATGAGAACAACTCGGACTGGATCATAGCGGAGACACTCGATTTCGATGCCGCCGTCGGCATCGGCATGGATTTCGCGGAGCGCGATGGGCGAACACTCGTCATAGTAACGTCCGACCACGAGACGGGCGGCTACGCTGTTCTTGACGGTTCGGTGGCTGAGAAGCGCGTGTCACGGACAGGGTTCACAACGGGCGGTCACTCAGCGAGCATGGTTCCGCTTCTTGCGTACGGACCGGGCAGCGCCCGTCTGGGTGGAATCCATGACAATACGTTCCTGGGGAGCGCTCTCATCGAGCACGTGCGCATCGTCAGCGAGTAGAACGGACCACAGCCCGCGACCACGCGGCCTGCACCACAAGTGGGAGGGAACTGAGATGGCAAACCTGGCTACAACATACATGGGGCTCAAGCTCAAGAACCCGCTGGTTGTCGGGAGTTCCGGCCTGACGAGTTCCCTGGAAGGTGTCGTTGCATGCGATGAGGCCGGGGTGGGGGCGGTGGTGCTCAAGTCGATATTCGAGGAGGAGATCACAGCTGAGGTTGACGGTGTGGTGGCGTCAGGGCGGACGCCGTACATGCACCCGGAGGCTGCTGACTACGTCCGGAACTACGGCATGGAGAACGCCGTCGGACGCTACATCTCGCTCGTGTCCGAAGCGAAGAAGGCCGTCTCTGCTCCCGTGATTGCCAGCATCCACTGTGTCTCCGCCACGGGCTGGCTGGACTTCGCGAAGCGCGTGGAAGCCGCCGGTGCTGATGCGCTCGAACTCAACGTCTTCGTGTTTCCCTCAGACCCTGAGCACGATGGACGCGCAAACGAGCAGGTCTACATGGACGCCGTGAGGTCAGTGAAGGAGCACACGTCTATCCCTGTGGCCATCAAGATCGGTTCGTTCTTCTCCGGGCTTGCACACACGGCAGCGGGTCTTTGTGAAGCAGGGGTCGACGCGATCGTGCTGTTCAATCGGTTCCTGCGCTTCGATTTCGATCTTGAGAAGATGGAGCTTGTTCGCACGGGGCATCTCAGCAGCCCCGACGAGATGTATCCCACACTCAGATGGGTGTCCATCCTCGCGGGACAGCTCGAGTGCGATCTCGCGGCCACGACCGGAATCCACGACGGAGCCGCTGTCGTGAAACAACTGCTGGCCGGCGCCACCGCCGTGCAGGTCTGCTCAGCCTTCTACAAGCACGGAATCAGCCACGCCGGGGTCATACTTGGTGAACTCGGAAGCTGGATGGACTCTCACGACTACGCGTCAGTGGCCGATCTCCGCGGGAAGATGAGCCAGGAGACGAGTTCGAATCCGGCGAGCTATGAGCGCGTTCAGTTCATGAAGGACTCGGTGCACAAGAAGTAGCGTCGGACACGCCAGGAGATGAGGGTGAAGAGCTACAGGAAAGAACTCTGGTTCAATACAGCCGGGCGCCGAGCGTTCATCAATATCACGCCAGACGTGGAGGATGCGCTCGCGGAGTCCGGAGTATCTGAGGGTCTCGTGTTGGTCAACGCGATGCACATCACGGCGTCCGTGTTCATCAATGATGATGAGTCCGGGCTTCATCAGGATTACGAACGCTGGTTGGAGGGACTTGCTCCACACGAGCCAGTGGGCGCATACAAGCACAACCGGACCGGAGAGGACAACGGGGACGCGCACTTGAAGCGTCAGGTGATGGGGCGAGAGGTGATCGTGGCCATCACCAAGGGCTCGCTGGACTTCGGACCGTGGGAGCAGATCTTCTACGGTGAGTTCGACGGCGGTCGACGGAAACGCGTTCTCGTCAAGATCATTGGTGACTGATCCGCCTTCATGGGTGCTTGCGAGCAGGAAGCGACCCTGTGGGCTACGCCGCACAAGGAGGAACGGAATCATGAGAGGGACGACGATCCGAAGGTCTATTGCATTGATCGCGGTTCTCCTTCCACTCACGGCGATCATTGCCGGCTGTGCGTCGACCGATATTCGGTCACAGACATCGCCCGACTACAGAGGGTACCCATACGAGAAGATACTCGTCTGGATCGATATCGACGACGCCCTGACCGCGCACAGCGCGGAGGACTACCTTGTCAAGGAGCTGTCTCTGCGGGGGGCCAACGCGGTGTCTCAGTACTCGGTCTTCTTCGCCGGGAAGGACTACACGTACGTCGAGCGGCAGCGGGAACTCGACAAGAACGGGATCGATGCGGTCCTCACCGTCGAGCTGACGGACAGCGGTGCGACGAAGCACCGCACGCCTGATCGTGTCCACAGGGTTCGCCGTGTCAACCCGTACACGGGCCGCATTCACTCGTACACCGAATGGACCCCGGGACACATAGACGTGGACGCCTGGGCCGCCTTCTCCGCGGAGCTGATTGACAGGGCCAGCGGGGACGTGGTCTGGCTCGCCGTCGCCAGAACCGCCGGGGATCCTTCGATCGGCAGGGTCGGCTTCGCCCAGTCGGTGTCGCGAGAGGTGGTCGACCAGCTGATCAGAGACGGGATTATCGCCACGAACTAGTCCGATCTTGTCGTTCCGTCTGACGCGGCTCTGTGGAAGCGAACGGTCATGGACGCCGATCGGTGTGCTTTCGGAGACTTGAGATGTCCTTCTACTCAGACTTCGCTGAGTACTACGAAGAGGTGTTCCCGTTCGAGGAGCCCGTCTACGAATTCCTGCTTGAGCGGCTTTCGGACAGTGGGCGCATCCTTGATGTCGGGTGCGGGACTGGAGACTACTGTGGGAGGCTCACCCAGGCAGGGTTCGACGCGGTCGGCATAGACCTCGACGCTGAGATGATCGCCGCCGCGCGCCTGCGTCACAGCGAGCCGGAGTTTCGCGTGATGGACATGCTCGGAATCGGCGCCCTCGACGGGCCGCTCTCCGGCGCATTCTGCATCGGGAACGTCATCTCTCACATCACACACGACGAGCTCGACGGATTCCTGGGTGACCTGGCATCGCTTCTCGTCCCCGGAGCGCCCTGGGTGGTGCAGCTCGTGAACTGGGACTACCTCCTCACGAAGGAATCGCATCGATTCCCCGATGTTCCCATACGGGGAGGGAAGATAGTCTTCGAGAGGCGTTACCCATCCATCGACGGGGACGACGTCACCTTTGCCACCAGGCTAGTGGGCAAAGATGGGGTCGTTTTCGCAGGAGAGGTTGGGCTTCACCCTCTCTGCACAGAGGATTGCGTGCGCATGCACGAGAAGCGCGGTTTCCTGATGATCGACCACTTGGGGAGCTTCCGTGGGAAAGGGTTTGAGCCCGGCGTGCCCTCCTCCAGCATCTTCGTCTTCCGCGCTCCCGAAGCGTAGGAATGCTCGATCGTGCGGCCTCCTGCCTCCAGATTGAGCTTGTGGGCGCCCATCCGACTCTGAGACAATCGACACAATGTCGGTGCCTTTGGAGCCCCAAGGGGGGCTCGTGAAGCATTGTGCCGCCGGGCGGAGAGTGCCGTCAGGCAAGCGAAGAGAACACAACCCAGAAGGAGAGACGAATGGCGATCGCACTGGACGGGAACGGACTGACTGTCGATAAACTTGTGGCGATCGCGCGGCACGGGGAGAAGGTCGAGATCCATCCGGATGCACTCGAGAGGATCAAGGTCTGCCGCGCGATGCTGGAAGAGAAGATCCAGGCACACGAGATCATGTACGGTGTCAACACGGGCATCGGTGAGTTCTCCGAGGTTGTGCTGACAGACGAGCAGGTAGAGCAGTTCCAGAAGTACCTCATCTACAATCACGCGGCCGGTATCGGCGACCCCGCACCGCTCGAGTACGTGCGCGGAGCGATGGCGGGTAGGATCAACGTGCACTGTAACGGCCGGTCCGGGTGTCGTCCTGACATCACTCTCACGCTCGTGGCAATGCTCAACAAGGGAGTGACCCCGTTCGTCTGCCAGAAGGGCTCGGTCGGGGCCAGCGGTGATCTCGCGCCGATGAGCCAGATAGCGCTTCTCCTCATGGGTGAGGGGCACGCCTACTACGAGGGCGAGCTTCTTCCCGGCAAGGAGGCCATGGAGAAGGCGGGCATCCCGATTCCGGGACTCGAGGCGCGGGACGGGCTTGCCATCATCAACGGTTCGAACCTCCTGACCGCGATGAGCGCGATCCACATCTACGACATGACGCGCATACTCAAGCACGCCGAGATTGCCTGCGCGATGTCGCTCGAAGCCCTGATGGCGAACACGAAGCCCTACGACGTGTGTCTGCATCAGGCACGCGGGTTCAAGGGCGCCATCAGAACAGCGGGAGTGCTGCTTAAGGTGATGGCCGGTGGTGATGTGGTAGAGGGCAACCTGAAGATGAAGGTCCAGGACGCCTACTCAATGCGTTCGACTCCGCAGGTCATCGGCGCCGCGCAGGATGCGATCCTGTGGGCGAAGAGTCAGGTCGAAGTCGAGCTCAACGGTGTCGGTGATAACCCGGTCTTCTTCCCCGAGCACAAGCTCACGATCACGGGCGCGAACTTCCAGGGATCACCGGTCTCGCTGCCGATGGACATGGCGGGTGCTGCCATAACAATGGTCTGCGTTCTGTCGGAACGGCGCATGAATCGCCTGACGAACCCGGCGCTCTCGGTCGGACTTCCGCCGTTTCTCTCAAAGGGCGCAGGGATGATGTCCGGAATGATGCTCTCGCAGTACACGGCCGACAGCCTCATCGTGGAGCAGCGCATCCTGTCGATGCCGGCGAGCATTCAGTCGATACCGGCAGCAGCTGATCAGGAAGACTTCGTCTCGATGGGCATGAACACGGCGATCAAGAACGGACAGATCATCGACAACGCGTACGGCATTCTGGGAATCGAGTTAATGGCGGCGGCGCAGGCGATGGACTTCCGTGATTTCAAGAAGGGGAAGGGAACGAGCGCGGCACATGCGGTCATCAGGAAGCACGTTGAGTTCCTGGATATCGACCGGCCGCTCTATCCCGACCACACGGCGATGCAGGAGCTGGTCCGGTCGTGTGAGATTCTCGATGCTGTTGAGAGCGCTGTCGGAAGCCTCGATGGGTAGGCTCGCGGAGCCGCGCGCACGCGCCGCACCGGCGCACATCCGCTAAGGAAAGGCAGTTCAGTAGATGGCGAAGAACGATGGAGAGCGTGCCCTCGATTTCGTGAGAGCGAGGGTTGAGGAGGACAACCGGACCGGGCGGTTCGATGGGCGCGTTCAGACACGTTTCCCCCCCGAGCCGAACGGTTACCTTCATGTCGGTCACGCGAAGGCGTTCAACCTCAATTTCTCGATTGCCGAGGAGCACGGAGGTCTTTGCAATCTCCGCTTCGACGATACGAATCCTACCAAGGAGGAGACGGAGTACGTCGACCAGATCGTGGCAGACATCCACTGGATGGGCTTCGATTGGGGCGACCGTCTCTTCTACGCGTCGGACTACTTCGATCGTCTCTACGAGTATGCGCTTGAGCTCATCAGGCTTGGGAAGGCGTACGTCTGCGATCTCTCACAGGATGAGATGCGCGAGTACCGTGGGACACTGACCGAGAAGGGACGGAACAGCCCGTACCGCGACCGCTCGGTCGATGAGAACATGGGACTCTTTGAACGCATGAAGGCGGGGGAGTTCCCGAACGGTTCGAGGACGCTTCGCGCGAAGATCGACATGGCCTCGCCGAACATCAACATGCGCGACCCCGTCATATATCGCATTCTTCACGCCTCACACCACCGGACGGGGAACGCGTGGTGCATATACCCGATGTACGATTTCACACACTGTCTGTCGGACTCCATCGAGCGCATCACGCACTCGAACTGCTCGATCGAGTTCGAGGACCATCGTGCACTCTACGACTGGTTCCTCGATGCGCTGGATGTTTACCACCCTCAGCAGATAGAGTTCGCACGTCTGAACCTCACGCGCACGATTCTCAGCAAGCGGAAGCTCATTCGCCTGGTGGAGGGAGAACACGTGTGGGGGTGGGACGACCCGCGCATGCCGACGATTGCCGGGCTCAGGCGACGCGGCTACACACCTGAGGCCATCAAGGATTTCCTGGGTCGCGTCGGTGTGGCCAGGACGCCTACGACCAACGAGGTTGAGCTTCTTGAACACTGTCTACGTGAGGATCTGAACGCGCGGGCGCAAAGGGTGATGGCTGTCTTGAAGCCGCTCAGGGTCGTGATCGAGAACTACCCCGAGGGACAGGTCGAGGAGTTCGATGCCATCAATAATCCGGAGGATGAGGGGGCGGGAACGAGGAAGATGCCGTTCTCGCGCGTCATATACATCGAGCGAGGCGATTTCCACGAAGATCCGCCGAAGAAGTTCTTCCGGTTGGCTCCGGGGCGCGAGGTCCGGCTCAAGCACGCCTACTTCATCACGTGCCGTGACGTCGTGAAGGATTCCGCAACGGGAGAAGTCGTGGAGCTTATATGCACGTACGATCCCGAGACGTGCGGCGGAGACGCGCCGGACGGTCGCAAGGTCAAGGGAACACTCCACTGGGTCTCGGCGGAGCATGCCATCGACGCAGAGGTGAGATTGTTCGACCATCTTCTGCTTGAAGCTCCACCTGAGGACACGATCCTCCCGGGTGAGGAGCTATCCGCCGACGGCGAGGCGGTCTCGGATGCGGCAGGCGCGGCTCAGGATTTCACCGACCTCGTGAACCCCGATTCGTTGGAGGTCCTCGCGGGCTGTAAGTTGGAGCCGAGTCTTGCAGGTGCACAGCCCGGCACGCCGTACCAGTTCCTGAGGACGGGCTACTTCACGGTCGATTCGGTGGACTCCGGAGCCGGGCGCCTCGTTTTCAACCGCTCGGTCGGTCTGAGAGATACGTGGGCGAAGATAGCGAAGGCGCAGGGCAAGGGGTAGGGCCACGGGCATCGGTCCGCGTGCGCGCAGTCTGCCGAGGGAGGCACGATGGACGACGACCTCATGAGGGCGGCATCCATCATCCGCGATCGATGCGAGACAGTGGTTTTCACGGGCGCCGGTATCTCGGTCGAGAGCGGAATACCACCTTTCAGAGGTCCGGACGGGCTCTGGGCGAAGCACGACCCCAGCTTCATTGAGCTGGGGCGTTTTCTTGAGGACCCGGCCGGTTCGTGGGCTCTCATCCGGGAGCTCTTCTTCGATGCGATAGAGCGTGCCGAGCCGAATAGAGGGCACGTCGCTGTTGCGGAACTCGAGAGAGCCGGTTTCGTTCGCTCAGTCGTCACCCAGAATATCGACGGTCTTCATCAAATGGCCGGGAGTGAGAAGGTCATCGAATTCCACGGCACGACGCGTACGCTCCACTGCCTCGATTGTCATG
>DAOVNE010000334.1 GCA_030630395.1 Candidatus Eiseniibacteriota bacterium | reverse complement strand
ATGGCTACGTCAGAAACTCCCGGGGATCTGCTATCTCACCGGCAATCGCGGTCGCCGCTGCCACGGCGGGAGACGCGAGGTATATCTCGCTGTTGGGATTGCCCATCCTGCCAACGAAGTTGCGGTTCTGAGTCGAGAGACACTTCTCTTCGTCGGCAAGGACGCCCTGGTGAACACCGACGCAGGGTCCGCAACCTGGGTTCATGACGGCAGCACCGGCTCTGACGAAGGTCGCCAGATACCCTGCCTCGAGCGCGTCCAGATACACCTGTCTCGACGCGGGCACGACGACCAGTCTGGTCTTCGGGTGCCTGTGTCGATTCTCAAGAATCGATGCTGCGATCTCAAGATCGGCCAGCCGCCCGTTTGTGCACGTTCCGATCACAACCTGATCGATCGCGACACCCTTCGCTTCACCGATCGTGCGGGTGTTGTCCACAGCGTGAGGGAAGGCGACCGTAGGTTCGAGCTTTGAGACATCTATCTGGATCACACGCTCGTACGCCGCATCGGCATCCGGTGTGATCGTCCTGAACTTGTCCCCACGCCCGTCCGCCTCAAGGTACTCACGCGTCGTCTCGTCGGAGGCGATCAGCCCAGCCTTTGCGCCGGCCTCAACCGCCATGTTCGACAGAGTGAATCTCTCCGACATCGACATCGCCTCGACCGTCGGCCCCCCGTATTCGAGAGCCTTGTAGGTCGCGCCGTCAGCGCCGATCATGCCGATGAGATGCAGTATCAGATCCTTGGGATAAACGCCCACAGGAAACTCGCCGGTGACATTGATACGGAAGGTGGGGGGAATCAGCATCCACGTCTTCCCGAGAGCCATGCCTATGGCTACATCGGTCGATCCCATTCCAGTCGCGAACGCGCAGAGCGCCCCACCGGTGCACGTGTGCGAATCGGATCCGATGAGCACATCGCCGGGGTTGACGTACGACTCGTTGATGACCTGGTGGCATACACCGTCGCCCACCTCAGAGAGCACGGCACCCGCCCTCTCGGCGAAGCGGCGGAGGGTCACGTGATCGTTCGAGAGTTCCTTCTTCGGACTCGGCGCCGCGTGATCCAGGAAGAGCACCGACCGCTCCGGGTGCGCGAGCTTGTCGAACCCGAGGCTCTCAAGCTGTTTCACCGCGAGAGGGCCCGTCCCATCCTGGAAAAGGGTGACGTCAACATCAACGATCGCAATCTCCCCTGCGCTGACGTCGTGGCCGGCATGTTCGCCGAGTATCTTCTCAGCTATGGTCTTTCCCATAGTGTCTCCTCACTTCAAGAGGTACTCGATCAAGAGGCCCCGCCCAAGATGGGCGAGGCCTCCCGTCGGTCGCCCCGAAACACCTAGGCCTTGAGCGCGTTCCACATGATATCGGATATGCTCCTGACGGCCACCTTGCCGGCGCCCTCTTCATCGAGAGCCGCAGCCGCAGTCTTTAGGGCAGCCTCGCACGTGGCGCAGGCCGTGACAAGCGTATCGGCCCCCGTGGCGATCGCCTGCCTCATGCGGCTCTTGCCCATGGCGGCAGCCAGATCCGGATCGTACATCAGTATGCCGCCTCCCGCTCCACAGCAGCGTGACAGGTTCTTGTGCTGCTTCATCTCGACGACCTCGACACCGAGCTTCGCGAGAAGCTCACGAGGTTCATTGAACATGTCGATGCCGCGCGACAGATCGCACGGATCGTGATAAGTGACCTTGGTTCCAAGATCAACGTGCGGCGCATGCTCAAGGAACACATCGACGATGTGCCTGGCATTGATGCCATACTCGTGCCTGAAGTAGGCGGTACAGGTCGGACAGAGTGTGATGCACTCCTTGAACGGGAACGCCTTCTGGAGCTTCTCCTTGTGGGCCTCGAACTCCTTCTTGAACCCGAGTGCCTCCATTGGATAGCCACAGCAGATCTCGTCCACGATCTTCGGCTTGATCCCGAGCTTCTCGAGAATCTTCAGATACCGCTTCGTCTGGTTCGGTCTCGACTGGAACTGACAGCCGATGAAAACCGGGACCTCACCGTCGCGCGGCTTCACGAGAGTCTCAGTGTCACCGAAGATATTCCCGGTCTCATTGATCTTCTCGATCACGCCGTTCTGGATCGCGCTGGCCATTCCGGCTTCGACCAGGTCGACACGAGCGGACTTGATGATCTCAGGAACGTGGACCTTCGACGGACAACGTCTGTAGCAGTCGCCGCACATCGTGCAGCTGTACATCGCGTCGACCGTGGACTCGTCGATGGGAATGTCGCCATGCAGGATGCCGTATGACACCAGCACCCTTCCACGGGCCGACTTCGAGTCCCACAGGGTCTCAGTGAACGTCGGGCAGACGACCTTGCAGTAGCCGCAGTACGTACAGACGTTCATCTCGTCGTTCCACTGCCACAGCTCACGCTCGGTAGCGCCCGGGCCCGGAGTCACCTTGTAGCGGTTGTGCGTGATGAAGCTCCCCGTCCAACCCATCATCTTGTGGGGGTTCATGATGCCGTTTGGATCGAGGGCGGTCTTGATCGCTTTCATCGCCTCGATGTGCGCCGGTCCCT
>DAOVNE010000329.1 GCA_030630395.1 Candidatus Eiseniibacteriota bacterium | reverse complement strand
TGTGGCGAGAAGAGTGGGCGATGCGGGGGTGAACTCAGTGCTCTCATTTACACCGTGCGGGCTTGCGATGCCCGACAACGTCAATGTGACGTCCGTGGACTTGAGCCTGGAAATGGCGAGGCTTGTGTATCACTCGTGCTCCCAAGAGGGGTTACGAATCAGGGACGGAGCGGCATGACCGACACGACGAACGAGCGGACCGGCAGGATGAGGGACTACTGTTACCTGTTCGTGATGCTCTTTGCGACATGGCTGATGCTGACATCGAGTTTGCAGTGGCAGGAACTTACCACCGGCGCTCTCATCTCCGTTGTCCTGGCCATCTATCTTGGCAAGACGTACGCCAGTCTCGGAATGCCGCCGCTTTCAGTCAAGCGGATCGGGTATTTCATTGCCTATCTCGCGATCCTGTTCGTGGAAGTCATGCGCGCCAACTTCGATGTTGCCTGCATTGTGCTGCATCCGAAGCTTCCCATCAAACCCGGCATCGTTGCGGTGAAGACTGATCTCAAGCAGGACGTCGCGAAGATGATACTGGCCAATTCCATCACGCTGACGCCGGGGACGTTTACGCTGGACATCATCGGCGACACTCTGCTCGTTCACTGGATCGTTGTGAAGTCGGAGGACGGCGAGGAAGCCGCGCGACTGATCAGCGGGCGGTTCGAGAAATACCTGAAGGCGGTCTTCGCATGAGCGAGACAGTGATGCTGACCTTCCTTGGAATAATCGGTTTGAGCGTGGTGCTGTGCGTGTTGCGCTTTCTGAAAGGCCCGACCGCGTCCGATCGGGCGGTTGCCGTGGACACCGCGTGCACGGTGACAACCGCGCTGCTCGTACTGCTGGCACTCGTATTCCAGCGGCGCATCTACCTGGATGTCGCTCTGGTGTACGCCGTGCTGATGTTCATAGGGCTCGTGTCGGTGGCCAGATATCTGGAGAGGGGCATATAGATGGTGCGCGTCGTTGCGGGGACCATCGTCAGTGGAATCGGTGTCTTCTTCCTGCTCGTCGGAAGTCTGGGCGTGTTCAGGATGCCCGATGTCTACAACCGGCTCCAGGCGGGCACGAAGTGCACGACACTCGGCGCTTTTCTGGCCATGGTGGGCGTTGGGATCATTGAGCCGCAGTGGTTCTGGAAGACGCTGGTGATCGCGCTCTTCATCCTCGTCACGAATCCGGTATCCAATCACGCCATCGGAAGGGCCTCGAAGAAGTGCGGTGTGCCGCTTTGTGACAGAAGTGTCGTGGACGTTACGGAGAGCCTCAAGGAGTACGAGGACAGATCATGATCATCTTCGTTTCGCTGCTTGTACTCGTGATGCTCACCGCCGCAATTGCGGCCCTGATCTTCAGGGACCTCTTGAGCGCGGTGATCGCATCATGTCTGGTTAGCCTGCTCGCCTCGATCCTGTTCCTGCTCCTGCAGGCGCCGGATGTGGCCATGGCTGAAGCATCAATCGGGGCGGCGCTCATAACGGCGGTCTTCGTCATCGCAATCAGGCGAACCGACAGGTACGAAGAATGAGAAGCATCGCAATCATAATCCTGCTCGCAGTCATCGCCGTCGGCATCGGCGTGGCACTTACGGCTATTCCGTTCGGGGTGGCCAAGACGCAGGTCGGCGACCACTACACCGAGAGCGGTATCGGTGACACGGGAGCGTCCAACATTGTGACGTCCGTCGTCGTCGGCTACAGAGCGTTTGACACGCTGGGAGAAATAACGATTCTCTTCGTCGCGGCAATGGGATTGGGAGCCGTGCTGGCCGGAGGAAGGAAGCTCGGGCAGCGAAGGGAAGTCGAGCCGGCTAGCCTCATTCTACGCACCGGCTGCAGGTTCCTGTTCCCGCTTCTGCTCCTCTTTGGAGCGTACATCTTCATCCACGGGCATCTCACTCCAGGCGGCGGGTTCCAGGGCGGCGCGGTCATTGCATCCGCGTTCCTGCTCGTCTACCTGGGTTGTCCGGGACGACGGGTCAGCAAGGTCTGGAGTCAGACAGCGGAATCGCTCGGAGCGCTCACCTTCGTGGTGCTGGGACTCGTCGGGCTGACCGTGGGTGGCCACTACTATCTGAGTAACTTCATGCCGCACGGTGTCGTGAACGAACTCTTCAGCGCCGGGATCATCCCCGTGATCTACGTAGCGATCGGGCTCAAGGTCGGATCGGATCTCACGGGGATCATAGACGGCATGATGGAGGAGACCATATGAGCTTCCTCCAGGACTACGCCTACTACATTGGAGCGTTCGGTCTCGTGCTGATCGGCCTCTTCACCATTCTGTCGAGGTGCAACCTGATCAAGCTCATCATTGGATTCAGCATCCTCCAGACCGGCATCAATCTGTTTCTTGTAGCCGTGGGGTACATCAGCAAGGGGACCGCCCCGATCTTCTCCAAGCCGGGGCTCGTAGCGGAGAACATGGTCGCCCCCGTGCCGCAGGCGCTCGTCCTCACATCGATCGTCATCGGCGTCGCTGTGCTGGCGCTCGCGCTGGCCCTTGCCATGCGACTGCACAGGCTCCACGGCACGCTCGATCTTCGTAGGATAAGGGAGCTGAAATGGTAAGCCCGGTACTGCTGATTGTCGT
>DAOVNE010000205.1 GCA_030630395.1 Candidatus Eiseniibacteriota bacterium | reverse complement strand
CACCGTCACAAGAAGAGCAGATGGGGATTTCACGGTCGATGTCGTTCCACAGACCCTGGGGTTGACGTCTCTCGGCAAGGCAAGGCCCGGCACTCTTGTCAATCTGGAGAGAGCCCTCAGGCTGGGCGACAGGTTCGGGGGACACATGGTGACCGGCCATGTCGACGGACGAGGAACCGTGCTGGGCATGACGCGCTCGGGAAACGGAACGCGGCTCGTGATTGAGCTTGACGAGCAGCTTCTCCGACACGTAGTTGCGCGGGGCTCTATTGCCGTTGATGGGATGAGTCTGACGGTCGCGAGCGTCGAAGGGCGAGCTGTGACGGTTGCCCTGATACCGGAGACCTTGCGTGCGACTGTGGCGGATGGCTACCGGAAGGGTTCGCAAGTGAACATAGAGACCGACATATTGGCGAAACATATAGAGAGGCTTCTGGAAGCTCGAACGAAACCTGCGGCGTCTGCGGCAGCGAATGACAGAGAAGGACTCACCATGGAAAGGCTCAGAGATCTTGGGCTCGGGGAGTGAACGCAGCATGAATGCACACAGGGGAATCGAGAGAGCGCTCTCAGACATCAGAGACGGCAAGATGGTGATTGTGGTCGATGATGAGACGCGCGAGAACGAGGGCGACCTGATCATGGCGGCCGAGAAGGTCACACCCGCAGCGATCAATTTCATCGCACGCGAGGGACGCGGCCTCATATGTGTCCCGATGACGGGGGAGCGCCTTGACGAACTGGATCTACACCCGATGGTCGCCGACAATACATCGCTGATGAGTACGGCCTTCGCAGTATCGGTCGATGCTGTGATAGGAACGACGACCGGGATATCCGCCCACGATCGCGCTGTGACCGTGCAGGCTATGGTGGCGTCGGAGACCCGTGCGGCGGACCTCGCGCGGCCAGGTCATGTGTTCCCGCTTCGCGCTGCTGCAGGTGGTGTGCTCAGGCGTGCGGGTCACACAGAGGCCGCCGTAGATCTTGCGAGGCTCGCTGGTCTCAAGCCGGCTGGCATCCTCTGTGAGGTAATGAGCGAGGACGGCAGCATGGCTCGGCTTCCTGAGCTTCGGGAGATGTCAGAGCGCTTCGGTCTGACGCTGGTGAGCATCGAGGATCTCATCAGCTACCGCCAGCGAACGGAGAAGCTCGTGCGTCGAGTGGTGATGACGAAGCTCCCGACCCGCTACGGCGAGTTTGACCTGTACCTGTATGAGAACGACATCGACGACCACGAACACCTGGCTCTGGTAAGAGGGACACCGGGACCCGACCGCGATGTTCTCGTTCGCGTTCACTCGGAGTGCCTGACGGGCGATGTGTTCGGCTCCGGGCGGTGCGACTGCGGAGAGCAGCTTCATGCGGCGCTCAGAATGATCGACCAAGAGGGTGAAGGGGTCTTTCTCTACATGCGACAGGAGGGTCGCGGAATAGGCCTCGGCAACAAACTGAGGGCTTACGAACTTCAGGACAAGGGCCGCGACACAGTGGAGGCGAACGAGGAACTGGGATTCGCAGCTGATCTGAGGGACTACGGGATCGGGGCCCAGATTCTCGCTGACCTGGGAGTCGGTGGCATCAGGCTGATCACCAATAACCCGAAGAAGATAGTAGGTCTTGAAGGGCACGGTCTCAGAGTCGTAGAGCGCGTCTCAATAGAGATCCCGCCTACAGAGCGCAATCGTCACTATCTGGCGACCAAGCGCGACAAGTTGGGCCACTATCTCCAGATGGACGTGTGCGCTGACAGGGATGATACCAGTACTGCCGACGAGCTGGCAGTTGCAGCAAACTCCAAGGAGGGAAGTAATGAGTAGGGTGTACGAGGGGCACATCACCGGTGAAGGTCGCAGAATCGGGATCGTCGTGTCGCGCTTCAATGAGTTCATCTCCGGCCGTCTGCTTGAGGGCGCGATGGACTGTCTCAGACGACACGGTGTCGACGATGAGAAGATCTCCATCGCCTGGGTACCGGGCGCATTCGACATACCCCCGGTCGCAAAGAGAATGGGTGACTCGGGCGCCTACGATGCAGTAGTATGCCTTGGTGCGGTCATCCGCGGGGCGACCCCGCACTTCGACTACGTTGCTTCAGAGGTTGCCAAGGGCGTTGCCCAGGCCGGAATGCAGTCGGGTGTGCCGACCGTGTTTGGCGTGATCACCGCCGACAGCCTCGAGCAGGCGATCGAACGCGCCGGGAGCAAGGCCGGCAATCGTGGATATGACGCCGCGCATGGGGCTCTGGAGCTGGCCGACCTCTACGTAAGGATGGGGTAGAGTGCCCGACGAGAAGCACCCGAGCGGGGGCAGACGCAGAGAAGGGCGCGAACTGGCCCTCAAACTCCTGTATCGGGAGGAGCTGACTGGGATCCAGGAAGGCTCTATCCCCGGCCTTGATGAGGCCAGGGAGAGGGCGCTGGTCTTCTCGACGGCTCTCGTAGAGGGTGTCCGCGAGCACCTGACTGAGATAGACAAGGCGATAGCCGCGGCGAGCGAGCACTGGGAGATAGGCAGAATGGGGGCCGTCGATCGCACGATTCTGCGGATCGGCGTCTTCGAGCTTCTGTTTCTCCCGGACAACCCCGTGGCGGTCGTTATCAACGAGGCGGTCGGTATCGCTCGCAAGTACAGCTCGGATGAATGTGGGCGCTTCGTGAACGGTGTCCTCGATCACATTGCTCGAGAAGCCAGGGGAGGCGAGTGCGCTACGTCATCCTAAGCGACATCCACGCCAACCATGAGGCCCTGACGGCTGTTCTCGACAGAGCGAAAGATCTCGCCGTGGATCGGTATATCTGCCTCGGCGACATCGTGGGCTACGGAGCTTCTCCGGAGGCGGCCGTGGAGCTCGTCAGGGAACTCGATGCGATCGTGGTTCTGGGCAATCACGACAGCGCGGTCCTGGACGAGAGAGAGGCGTTCGCATTCAACCGCCAGGCCAGAGATGCCGTGTCGTGGACACGTTCGCACCTGTCGGAGGAGTCCAGGGCGTACCTCGGGAATCTCCCATTGGTTCACAGGCTTGACTCCATTTTGTGTGTCCATGCCTCGCCATCGAGGCCGGCGAAGTGGTCCTATCTTCTGAACGCCGCTGCGACCGTGAACCAGTTCACAGCCTTCAGCGAGCAGCTGTGTCTCGTGGGCCATACCCACTGCCCCCTCATTGTGAAGATGACGGAGTACGGTCCGACTGCACTCAAGGGACCGACTGAGTGGCTGGCGGTCGACGGACGCTACATCATCAATGTAGGCAGTGTCGGTCAGCCGCGCGACGGCGACCCGCGCGCTGCCTTTGGCCTTCTCGATTCAGACGATGGCGTCATCACTATCCTCCGGGTTGAGTACGATGCGGCCGCCGCAAGAGAGCGCATCATCAGCGCCGGGCTGCCGACCCTCCTGGGTGACAGGCTCCTGGACGGAAGCTGACATAATCGAGGACCCCTAATGATCACGGTGAGCGTCGGCATTATGGCCTACAACGAGGAGCGCAACATCGGGCGCCTCCTCGAGGCCCTCACAGAGCAGAGACTCGAGAGGGTCGCGATTCGCCAGATCATCGTGGTTTCGAGCGGATCGACCGACCGCACCGATGAGTTCGTGGCGAAATGGGCCAAGCGTGATTCCCGCGTCGACCTCGTGGTGCAATCGGAGCGCAGGGGAAAATCCTCGGCCATCAACCTCTTCCTCGAGATGGCAGAGGCGGACGTGTTCGTGCTCGAAAGCGGCGACACGATTCCGGCCCCTGACTGCGTCGAACGGATGGTTGCACCGTTCGAGGATCCCGGCATCGGGATGACAGGAGCGCGTCCGACCCCTGTGGACGATCCCAATACCTTCATGGGATTCGTAGTGCATATGCTCTGGCGCCTGCACCACAAACTGGCGCTCAAGTCACCGAAACTGGGCGAGATGGTCGCGTTCAGGTCCTTCGTCGAGCGGATTCCCCCTGAGAGTGCGGTCGACGAGGCGAGCATCGAGGCGGTGGTTACGGACCGCGGCTTG
>DAOVNE010000120.1 GCA_030630395.1 Candidatus Eiseniibacteriota bacterium | reverse complement strand
TACTGTCGCCAATAGATGCCTCCCAGCCTCCGGCCAGTCGGTCTGCGATCTCCACACACTGGTCGATACTCAGCAGCTTCGTTTTCTTCGCCATCAGTCGTCCTCCTCTGCGTTCTGCGCCCAACTCGCGCGCAACCCAACCACGAACCTCTGTGCCTTCGGTATCACATCCGCGACTGCGAGCGTCACCCCCAGCGTGAGCAGCACGACGATCACCCAGATCCACAGGCGATCGGGTCTGCACTCACGTCGAAGTGCGCGCACAGTCCTATTCATCCGTCCTCTCCTGGGCGGCTGAGTCAACGTGTTTGTCGAACTGGGTGAGCGACAACCTCACCTTGTTGACCGCCATGCGGCGGGGCAGTAGCGCTACGAGCATGTACTTCAACACCCGCAGTAGTATCCACCTCTGCTCCCCAGCCCGGAGCTCCAGGAACTCAGTCTTCGTCATCGGAGATCTCCCCGCGCTGGATGTAGAGCTTGTCGCCGACATGGAGTGTGATGTAGACCGACTCATCGTCCATCGTCAGCACTGGTATGTCCTCGGGGCCAGCCGAATTCACGCGGACCACCTCATCTACCACCTGGATTCCGGCGGCTTTGAGTGCTGCGCGGGCCTTCTGGAGCCAGTGAGCTTTGTGTTCCTTACACAATCTGCCCCAACACTTCTGCGAATTCGACAGCGCCTTCGCCGCATTCTCCAGTCCCTTCTGAGTGACCACCACCTTTGCGCCGGGGACGATGTGGTAGTCGAGGACGGGGTACCGCTGGAGTGTGGCAAGGGCAAGGTTGATTCTGCCCTCGAAGTCCTCGCGCGCCGACGCCGACTCCATCTCACCGTGCTTCTCTTGGCCCCATGCAATGATGTGGTCCTGTACTGTCTCCGGCTCAGCCATCACTCATGCTCCAGTGGCTCAAAGGTCATACACGTTGTCCTGCCCCTGTCGTCGCATGTCCACTCGTCTGGATACTCGGGGTCCGTCACCTCGTGAATGAATGTCCGGCGCAGAATCTCACAGCCGCCGTCAGCGTCCTCCGGCCTGTCGTGTCGGCAGCGCGCGCACCAGTTCTCGTAGAACCCCATGCGCTCCGTCCCATTCGCCGGACGGTACTTGTGTATGGGCATCAGTCGCCCTCTCTCCCCAGCCGTCCACACTCCGTGCATACGTGCCGCGCTCGTGTGTCCGTGTTGCCGCCTTCCGGCTCCGACAGTACCGCTACGACCGTGCCGGGCCTCAGCGGCAGGAGCGCCAGGCCTTCGTCGCGCAGACAGCCGCCCTCGAAGTGGCCGCCCTCACGCCAGCCGTCACGTTCCACTGTCATGATGCGTAGCGCCACCCGAGCGCCCGGTAGGAGAGCTTGGAGAGCCATGTCCGCAGTGGCCTCGTCACTCGTAACGTGTGTGATATAGCCAACCTCGTCGTAGTGGATGGTTACACCGCCCTCGATGACGGCAACGAACGCCTCCCGCGCCTCCGGTGTTATCATCCAAGTCGGCGCGTCCGCACAGTCGAGGCAAGGCGAACAGGTCACATCGTAGCTCTTGTCACCGCCGGGGAAGTCCTCTGCCACGGGGGCAGACCTACTCCCACCACACGTCGGGCAGAGACGGATGATGCGGGCGTCTGCAAGACCACACATCTCAATCAGGTGCTCCACCGCCTGCTCAGGGGAACCGGAAAGCTCGTCAAGCTCTTCCCATTTGGCCATCAGCACGTCGCCCAACGTCTCCACCGTCTTCAGTTCGGTCATCGTTATTCTCCCGCTTGAGAGCGGCCCGGCGGGTACCGACCCCGTCTTCCAGCACCCGCCTTACGCCGGACCCTGTGTAGGCGCGGCCGCTCTACTCGCCAGCTAACTCCAGCCCGAGTTCTTCCCGTAGTTGGCTCGGATACATGTCGATCCCACCGCCGTCCCGCAGCCCCTCGAATGCCAGAACGTCGATGATCCCGAGCCGCTCTCCGATGTCATGGTCTCTGTCGACTGCAGCTCTGCGGATCTCGTGCAGTGCCAGGACCAGGCGTTTCTCCTCGTTCGTCATTGGATCTCCGCTGTGCGGTGCCCGCCGCGCTTTCGGGTAGGTTGGCCGTCACCGTCGAGCCAGGGTGTCACCAGACTTACTGCGCCGGTGCAAGCGGACAGAAGGCCTGAAGGCCAGCTCCGTGCCACCCTGGTGCCCCACGTAGCTACGCGAAGGGAACGGGCACCGCCTCGTTACCACCGCTCCGGCTCCACCTGGATGAGTTCGATCAGCTCGTCTTCCACGCCGAAGCTGCTCAAGAGAACGTCCGGTGAGCCATCTGCTGGTTCGATCCACTGCGTCGTCCGGTCACTGCTGTCGAACCTGACAGTCCCCTTCACGATCTTGATCGGCACCACTAGCCTGGCGCGCGTCAAGAGCTCCCGCGCCATCTCCCGGTAGGCCTCCTTGTGCGCCGAACTCGTGAACTCCTCAACCGGTCGGCCGAACGCCTTTGCAACCTCGAGGCACAGACACTCACCCAGCGTCTCGATACTCACCCTGGGGACCAGGAACGTCTCGTCTGCCATCGTTTCATCCTCTCGTTTCGGCCGGCGCCCGCCTGTACTGCGGGATCGTCGTGCTCCCGGCTGACCATGACCGCGGAGCTCTTACGTGGGCGTACCGCGATGTTTCGGTAGGAACGGACGCCGGCCACGTTCATCGTTTCTTCAGTTCGATCGTGATCCTCACCTCGTGGCTCTCGCCGGGCCTGAGATGCTCCAGGAGTTCCTTGACCTCGACCGGCGTCTGCATGTGCTCGAGCCTGAGCATCCCACCCAGGCACTGCCCGAAGCGGTCGAACATCTTGTTCTGGATCTTCATGCGGGCCCAGGAGATCACTCCCGTGGGGCCTTCGCGGACCACGCTCTGTGTGTCACGTCCAATCCACGCCCAGACCCGTGCGACCGCGATGACCTTGCTCACACGAACGCCCCGTCGACGAGCGCCCAGACCATGGCGCAGAGGATGATCAGCTGGTAGCGGAACGGGATCTCCGTCGGGCGCGGCTCGCCAGGCTCGAATCCGAACCAGTGGGCTTTCACTGGATCACCTCCACATGCCCATTCTCAACCCAGTACGTCGTCCGTGCCGGGCTTGGAGCGGGCTTCTCGTCCTTCGTTGTCAGGATGATGATGGTTTCGTACTCGTCGGACCACTGTCGGAGGACCTCACCGATGGCCTTGCGGTTGTCCGTCTCGAGCATGTCGAAGTTGTCGATCAACAGAAGCCCGAAGCCGGTCAGATGGCAGAGCGCGTCCTGGAGGACAATGCCTATTCGCAGACACTCCGATGTCGAGAGTTCACCGATCTCGATCCAGTAATCACCGGTGCTCGGCGTCTGGACCAACAGCTTGAACGCCTCCCTGGTGTCGATCAGGAGATCGTATCCAGGTGCGTATTCCTTGAGGCGCGCGCTGATCCGTTCCCGCAGGTCCTGCAAGGGCTTGTCGACAGCCTTGCGCTTCGCTCCTGAGGAACTGAGCGCAGCCACGAGACGCTCCCATGCCTCGGACTTCTCCTGGAGTGCCTCCTGCTTCTCGATGAGCTCGTTGACGTTGTCACAGGCCCTGAGGTATCGATCGACCAGCCGAATCTTCCCGTGACCGCGGGAGATCCGCTCCTTGAGCGCCTCGAGGTCAGCGCTATCGCCCACGTCCGGCTTCAGGGCCACGAGCTCCTTCAGCTCATCCTCGCGGGCCTCCTTCATCGCTCGCAGCGCCTCGAGATCATCGCCGTCGGGTTCGGAATCCCTGACTTCGAGGTAGCGCGCCAGGAGTTCCTTGTCCGCATTGAACTGACCCAGAGACGCGGCGTCCAAGCTATGCTTGTGGAGCGTCTCCCATTCGTCGTCGAGCTTCCCTATCAGCTTCCGTTTCGCCGCGTCTGTCATGGGACACGGCAGTTCAGAGATAGGGCAGGTGGGCTTCCCCTCAGAGAAGGCGTTCCGGATCTCATCGATCTCCGCAGTCCGTTGCAGGGCGGCCTGCTGTCCGCGCGCGGTGTCCTCGACCTTCTCGCTGAGGAGCTTCAGCTGCTTCGCGAAGTCCTGCTTCGGACCACCCGCTATCTCCGCACGTTCCGCCTCCCAACGCAGCCGCGCTTCGATCTCCGCGTCGATGGTGGCGAGGGCAGCCCGGACGCCCTCGATCTGCTGCGGCACGTTCTCGGTCCGGCCCTTCTGCTCGCTGAGCCGGTCACGCTCGAGCTCGAGAGCGTCAAGAGCGTCGTGCATCTCCTTCGCTTTCGCGGCGTCGATCTGGCGCAGATCAGGCGTCTCCCGCTTGAGATGGCTCACGGCCTTGTGAGCAACCCCAACACCCGCAGCTGCAGCGTTCATGTCTCGATTCGCCTGGCGGCGCTTCTCGTAGCAGAACTTGTGGGCCTGGTCGAAGATCTCAGGTCCGTAGCCCGTGCGTGCGGGCATATTCAGCAGCGTGCTGTCGCGTCCTCCGTAGAAGAGCTTACAGTCCTCCTCTGTCGCTCCTGAGGCCTGGACGAGCTCGTCGATCTGCTTGACAGTGAAGCTGAGCCCGAGCACACCGAAGATCAGGTCCTGCTGGTTCGCAACCTTATTGACCCCGATCGCTGTGGGTGGCATTGACGCAATCTGCCCAGCGTGCAGGCAGGCATGCACTACACCCTGGTCCGCCCCGATGGTCCTGTAGAACGCGGCCATACGGTCGCGCTTCCCGCCTCCCCAGGAGGTACCGTCACCCCAGTGGACCGACAGTTCGGTCCCACGGGTCTTGTCTTTCTCCCGCGCGATCATGATCGTTCGGGGCTCGTCTCCCTTAGCCAGCGGGTCGGGTGCGACCCGCACCGTTGCTTCCACACGGAACTTGTCCTGCCCCGCGCGGATCATGCGTTCCGCTCCCCCGCCCAAGCTGTTCGTAGTGCCGGCGGCGCCCGTGAGTGCCATCTCGAGCGCGTCCTTGATCGCGG
Source organism: Candidatus Eiseniibacteriota bacterium (assembly GCA_030630395.1). Taxonomy (GTDB): domain Bacteria; phylum Joyebacterota; class Joyebacteria; order Joyebacterales; family Joyebacteraceae; genus Joyebacterum. The sequence continues at coordinate 270 of DAOVNE010000120.1, read as the reverse complement.
ATTTCCCGGCGTTGTTACCGCCCGTGATCACTGTGATAGGTCCGAACTCCAGGTCCGCGTCTTCGTAGCTCCTGAAATTCGACAGCGTCAATCTCTTGAGTCTCATGCGTTCTCCTCTATGGCCCTCTTCTTGGCCTGGAACTTCGAGAACGCCCTCTTGGCTGTGACAGCCTCGATCGCCTGCACGAGTTCAGGATTTCCGCGTCTCAGTACGGCCCTGTCGAGAGCCTTGTTGTCGAACTTGAGACCGGCGTCGAACGGGTCGAGACC
>DAOVNE010000180.1 GCA_030630395.1 Candidatus Eiseniibacteriota bacterium | reverse complement strand
TTCTCGGGGTCGTAGAAGCCGCAGCCCATCAGATGCTCGATGCTCAGGTTGATCCGATCCGGCCTGGCAGCCTGACCGAAATCCCACGAGAGCAAAACAGTGTACGTGTATGTGCCGTCTGTGTTCTCATAGGCTTCACCCACGGCGCCGCACCCAATGGCAGCGAGCGCCGGAGCCACGAGTCCCGCTCCGAGCAGAAGTACTGTGACTCCAATAACATACCGCTGGAGTATCTTCATGACACACCTCTGGGTTCAGGATAACTGCATACACTGGCCGCGTAATTTCTCGACCTTAGTACAAGAATAACATAGGAAACAATGTGTGTCAATAACCACCTCCTGTGCGCTTCTCCCCACAGGGGAGTGTATGGCGCAAACGGAGGCCCTTGTGACACTCCAGACCCAGTGTCACAGCAATGTCACAGTTGTGCTGAGGCTGCAAGATTCCTGCCCAAGGGGCGTGTGGGACCGGCGCCCGAGCCCTCAGGATGAGGAAAGGGCCGATATCAGAGCCTTGAGCGTGAGAGTGTTGAGGAGTGATTCGGGGGTAAGCCAGCCCCGGCGTGCAGTGTGGACGCCTATGGCGATCGCCCACATCTGGCTGACATCGTGCGAATCCGTGCCGAGCGAGAGCTTCACCCCCATCTCGGCGGCTCGCCTGGCGTGCACATCGTTCAGATCGATACGCTCATCGTAGCAGTTGATCTCGAGGGCGGTCCCGGTCCTCGCTGCGGCCTCCATCACCTGCTCCATGTCGACGCGGTAGGCCTCTCGTCTGCCGATCAGCCGACCGGTAGGGTGCCCGATGATGTCGACGTGCGGGTTCTCCATTGCCGCGATGATCCGACCCGTGATCCTGTCACTCGTCTGCTGAAAACCGGAGTGAATGGATGCGATGACAACGTCCAGGCGCTCGAGCACCTCGTCGGGATAGTCCACGGATCCATTCGAGAGGATGTCGGCCTCAGTACCCTTGAGAACAGTGATGCCCTTGACCCGGCGGTTGACATCGTCGATCTCGAGAGCCTGTTCTTCGAGTCTCTCGATCGACAGACCGTTGGCTATCTTCAGAGACCTGGAGTGATCGCTGATGATGACGTACTCGTACCCCCGCGCCTTCGCCGCACGTGCTACATCCTCGATCGTGGAGCCACCATCGCTCCATACGGAATGCATGTGCAGGTCCCCTCGAATGTCCTCCATCTCGACGAGGCGCGGCAGTTTTCCATCGAGCGCCGCCTCGACTTCTCCGCGGTCCTCCCGGAGTTCCGGCGGCACCCACGCCATCCCGAGCTTGCGATAGACGGCCTTCTCGGTGCGCGAGGACAGTCTCTCGTCGTCACGAAAAAGACCGTACTCGCTGAGTTTGAGACCCCGTTCCCTGGCGAGCGTCCGCAGCCGGACGTTGTGCTCCTTCGAGCCGGTGAAGTACATGAGGGCGGCCCCCCACTCGCTCTTCTGCACGACGCGGAGGTCGACCTGAAGCGCCTCCTCTATCCTGACGCTCGCCTTGGTCGACCCGGATGCCAGCACCTCCTCGACGCCGGCCATCGAGGTGAAAGCCTCGATGACATCTCCAGGGGTTCCCCCTGTTACAAGGACATCGACATCCCCGATGGTTTCCCTCCAGCGCCGCGTCGATCCGGCCGCACTGACCTCTGTCACGCCGGGGACCTTCCTCATCTCGGTGGTCACCATATCGGCGAGCGAGAGAGCCGTGCCGAGGAGCATCCTCCCCGCACCGGACTCATACGCGCGGATCCCCGATTGAATCCTCTCTATCTTCTTCTCGCCCATGCCGGGAAGCGCCAGCAGCTTCTCGCTCTTGAGCCGTCGCTTGAGTTCCTTGAGGGATCTGATGTTCAACTCGCGCCAGAGGAGACCGACCGTCTTGGGGCCGAGTCCGGATATGGACAGGAGCTCCAGAAGCCCCTTCGGGATCTCCGCCTTCGCCTGCTCGTAGCTCCCGATCGTGCCCGTCTCGAGATACTCGGAGACCGCCGCTGCGGTGCCCTTGCCTATGCCTGGGATCTCCGTGATCTCACCGGATTCGACAAGACCTGCCACGTCGACCGTGAGTTCCTCGAGAGCACGGGCCACGCGGCGGTATGCGTTCACACGAAACGGATTCGCGTCCTGGATCTCGAGTATGCTCGCAAGGGATTCAAACAGGTGTGCGATCTCTCGGTTCTTCATCAGTAATCAACCCTTGGCAACGCCGAGCGGCTTCAGTCGGACGACCTTCCGCGCAATGCCGGTCCGGTCCATGACATCCACGACGTCGGAGACATCCTTGTAAGCGGACGGCATCTCCTCGGCGAGCGTCGCCTTCCCCTTGGCCGTCACGTAGACGCCCATCCCCCTGAGTTCATCGGCGAGATTCCTCCCGCGCGCCATCTTCCGTGCCTTGGTCCTCGACATCACGCGGCCCGCTCCGTGACAGGAACTGCCGAAGGTCTCTTCGAGCGCCGTGAGGGTTCCGGCAGAGACGAACGAGTGAGTTCCCATGTCTCCAGGAATGAGCACCGGCTGCCCCGCCGACCGATAGCAGTCCGGCACGTCATCGTGGCTCCCGGGAAAAGCTCGTGTCGCACCCTTACGGTGGATGCAGAGAAGCTTCTCCTTATCCCCCACCATGTGACGTTCCATCTTGGCGATATTGTGGCAGACATCATAGACGAGCCTGAGCCCCAGCTCCGCCTCGCTTGCCTTCATCACTCCCGCGATCGACCGCTTCGCGAGGACCATCATCACCTGCCGATTCGCCCAGGCGTAATTGGCCGCAGAGGCCATGGCCGCGAGGTAGCGCTTGCCCTCGGGAGATTCGACCGGAGCGCAGGCGAGTTGACGATCCGGGAGATCGATCCCGTACTTCGGAACCGCGTCCTGCATTACATTGAGGTAGTCGTCGCAGACCTGGTACCCGAGTCCGCGGGACCCCGAGTGAATCATCAATGTCACGCTTCCGAGCTCGAGCCCGAAGGCGGCCGCTCGCGCCTCGTCGTAGATTTCGTCGACGAAGCCCACTTCGATGAAGTGATTGCCGGACCCAAGCGTCCCTACTTGCGGCCTCCCGCGCTCGACCGCGCGCTTGCTGACCGTCGATGGATCGGCCGAAGAAAGACAGCCGCCGTCCTCGGTGCGATCCAGGTCTGCCTCTGTGCCGTAACCCCGTGTCACCGCCCAACGCGCGCCCTCCGCCATCACGTCTCGGACGTCTCTTTGCGATAGACTGCCGATGGCTCCGTGGGAACCCAGGCCGCAAGGCACGTCACGAAAGAGCGCGCTGATGAGATCGGGGATGCGATCAGCTACGTCCTCTCGTCTCATCCTGCTCGCCACAAGGCGGACGCCACAGTTGATGTCGTAGCCGACACCACCCGGCGACACAACACCGCCCTCGGATGGATCGGTGGCCGCGACACCGCCTATGGGGAAACCGTAGCCCCAGTGGATATCGGGCATCGCCAGAGAGTAACGGACCACGCCGGGAAGGTGCGCGACATTCACGACCTGCTCGATACCCTTGTCGCTCAGGATCTGCGGAAGAAGCCGCTCGTCTGCGTAGATGCGGCCCGGGACACGCATCCCACCGGTTCGGGCGATCTCCCACACGCACTCGGCGACCTCTGTCAGATCGCCGCGTGAGGTCGAACGATTCTCGCCGCTCTTGCCGGAAGACATGTCCGCTCCAATCACGTGTCGAAGATAACGCGAACTGCCCAACCCTGAGGCGTCTCCTCGATACGAAGGGAATGATATGTGGGAGCTTTGATCTCCACCCGTAGGCTGTGGCGGGCCGTGTCCATTCTCTCCCCGTGGACCTGCGCCACGATGGAGGACTCACCGCCAGCTCCACGCCCTTCGACGTCGAACTCCTCGATCTTGAATTGAGAGAGGAGGATTCGCGAGGAAGCAGACAGGTAGAGCAACTCGGAGAGCCATCTGACCATCAGATGTTCGAGATCCCCGGGCCGTCCCCGCACCGTCACGCGGCGCGACCACGCGGAGCCGATCTCATCGAGATGACAGATGAGATCGAACATGCATGCTGCGGTGCGCTCAAACGCAGACACAAGATCATGCGCTCGAAGCTCCACTCCCACGTCGGCCGTGTGGTCAATCTCAGTGTAGTGAGGGCGCTCTGCCATCAGATTGGTCCTCCACCGGCACGGAGTGACCCACGCACTCGGGTTGCTAGCCGGCGCCTCCGCCACCGCCACCACCGCCGCCACCACCACCGCTGCTTCCGCCTCCACCCGTGCCGCTCGCCGAACTCATCGCGCTTCCTGCGACCGAGACCATGCTCGAGAGCCCC
>DAOVNE010000211.1 GCA_030630395.1 Candidatus Eiseniibacteriota bacterium | reverse complement strand
TGTCGGTTCCTATCCAGAAATACTGCGCGCCAGCCCTCTCGGTCACGAAGATCTGTCCGAAGCGTGGCCACAGCGTGATCCCGCGTGGCTCGTCCAGCTCAATGTCACCACCAGCGGACCCTGCGAACGAGGTGATGTGATTCAAGCCGCGGTCGAACTTGTGTATACGCGAGCCGGTGCGGTCGGTAGCGTAGACGTTGCCGTAGTAGTCGATCGCCAAATAGTCGAACGATGATGCTCCAGGAAGCTCTGCCGCGTCAAACTCTGCGAGGAGCTTCCCACTACGGTGGAAGCGAAGCAGACGTGTGCCGTCCCGGTCGGCGACGACGATGGAATCCTGAGCTCTGCTTGTCCAAGCGGCCCCCTTCTCAACTACCGCGAGACCCACGGGACCGTCGAGGGAGGGACCCGCATCCGATCTCTGGGATCCGTTGATCTCTCCCAGGTACTCCCCGACTGAAGACATCAGGACTATCCTGTCGTTGCCGGTGTCTGATATGTAGAGCGTTCCCGATGCACCGAGCGCGATCTGCGATGGCCCCGAGAGCGCCTTGCCCCCGTCCCCGGTGATCCGGAACGACTTGACGAAGACGAGTTCATCGTTCCTGTAGAGGAGGCGGACTACCCGGTTGTTGCCGCTGTCTGCGACGAACACATTGCCATCCTCGTCCGCCGTGATTCCGAGCGGGTTTCGGAACTCCCCATCCCGATCTCCGCACGCACCGAACACCTTCACGTTGTAGAGCGAGGTGTTGTATATGATCTCGCATCGTCCCGTGTTGAGCCCGAAGACCGTCAGTTCGTCGTCGTCCTGCTCGGTGGAAGGATCATCCTCGGAGCGTAGCTTTACGGCCGCGATCCCCGTGGGGTTCTCAAACCGGGTCCGCGTACCGAGGTACATGAATAGTTGGAGCGAGCCCACCCTGTGCATCCCGAGGCAGTGACCGAACGGAGGGTGGACGAACGTCATTGGGGTTTCCGGCGATGTCGATGCGGCCCATCCGGCAGGACCGTGCGAACAGATCAGCAGAAGGACCAGAGAGAGCGTCCGAAGCACGGTTCTCACCGCAACTCCCCCTCAGCAGGAGCGGGTCCCACCCTCACGCGACGGCCATCGAGGTTGATGCGTCCCTCGGCCATGAGCTGGAGCGCCTGCGCGTAGATCCTGTGTTCCTCCACGAGTATGCGGGCCGCAAGTATATCGGGCGTGTCGTCGTCGAGGACCGGAACCGCCGCCTGGAGGATTATCGGCCCCGAATCGACACCGGCGTTTACGAAGTGCACCGTTGCCCCCGACCACTTGACGCCGTGGTCGATGGCCTTCTTCTGCACGTTGAGACCGGGAAACGCTGGAAGGAGCGAGGGGTGTATGTTCACGACCTTCCCGGGGAAAGCATTCAGGAAGTCGTCGTGGAGGACTCTCATGAAGCCTGCCAGTGCCACTACCTCCACACCATGGGCAAGCAGAATATCTATGTACTGCTTCTCGATCTCAGGCTCGAGCTTCGTTCGGAATCTGCCGGGGGGCACGTGGATCGCCGGGACTCCCGCGGTTTTGGCAAGGCTGAGTGCAGGTGCGTCCTCCACGTCGCTCAGGACGATGGCGACCTCGACATCGATTTCACCCGCGATCGAGCGGTCGAGGATGGCCTGGAGGTTTGAGCCTCTGCCCGACGCAAGCACCCCTACTCTGAGCTTCTCCAAACCTCTTCCCTCCGTCTCAGGGGACCCGAGCGCCCCGCCGGCAGCTGCTCCAGGCACTCACGGCTTGACGCGCCACTCCTGGGAGAATAGGTTTGTTTGGGTTACGAAGTCAAGGACGAGACGTTGGGGCGACTGTAGGCGTCGGCCCGGCACAACGCAGGAACAGACCTGAGTCCATGAACAGCCTGAATCCATCACGGACCGTTCTCTCGAACGGTCTTTCCATCATCACCACGACGAGAGCGGGTTCACCGCTTGCTGCATCCACGCTCATCTACCGTGCCGGGTCGCTGCACGAGCCGGAGGGGAAAACTGGATTGGCGCACCTCATGGAGCACATGATGTTCCGCGGGACAGCGCGCTTCCCAGAGGGTGCGATAGATGAGGTGACCGCGCGCTTCGGTGGATGGAACAACGCACTCACGACCGCGGACTACACGGCCTACTACTTCGTTGTTCCGGAGTCCGCCTGGCAGACTCCACTCGAGATAGAAGCGGATCGGATGGCCAACTGTCCCCTCGGTGGTGAGTCGTTTGAGACGGAGCGTCGCGTGGCGCTCGAGGAGCACAGGATGGCGGCCGACGATCCCGAGTACTTACTGGATGAGGCCGTGGATGATGTGGCGTACACGGTTCACCCCTATCGAAACCCCGTGATAGGACGGCGTGAGAGTATCGAGGCTCTTGCGGTGGATGATCTCAGGGCATTCCACGATGATCTCTACGTGCCGTCCAATGCAACTCTCGTGGTTGCGGGTCCACGGACGCACGCTGAGGTCGTCGATGTAGTGGAGAGCCAGTTCGGGGGAATCCACTCGCGCGATGCGAGGGCGCCGCTTCCGTCAGTGGAGCCTGAGCAGCACGAGGTGCGTCGCGCACGAGTCGAGACAGACCACGCGACACCACGTCTTACTCTGGCGTATCACGTTCCGGCGGCCGAGCATCCGCACAGCGCCGCACTTGAGCTTCTCGTAACCGTGCTCGCAGCCGGGCGCAGTTCCGTCCTCTATGGTCGGCTCGTGCGGGATCGAAAGATAGCGACCGAGGTGTCAGCGACGCGATTGCTGCAGAAGGACCCCGGTCTCTTCTGGATAACCATCTCGCTTCACCCCGGCTCCAGCCTCGATGAGGCCGAAGGCGCCCTTCTGGAACTCCTGCGTGAACTTGGTGACACGGGCATCTCGGAGAGCCAGGTGGAGACGGCGAGGAGACTCGTCGCGGCTGACACGATGCTGGCTCGTGAGACCGTGCTCGGAGCGACCTCCACTCTCGGTCTCTGGGACAGCCTGGCTTCCCTTGAGTATGGTGAGGAGTTCGAGAGATCGCTGTTCAAAAGGGATGGTGTCGCACTGACAGAAGTGCTGACTCGCTATCTTCGTCCCGAGAGGAGGACGAGCGGATGGCTCGTGACGCCGGAGTAGTCCGGAGGCTCCTTGATAACGGTCTCGTGCTTCTCGCGTCCGAAGAGGGCAAGGAACCTCTGTTCACTGCCACGCTCTCCGTCGAGGCCGGTTCTCGCTACGAGCGTGATGATCTCGCCGGCATCGCTGCGCTGACAGCGAGCGCGCTTGCCGAAGGCACGGCCAGTCGGAGCGCAGCTCAGATAGCGGAGGCGATCGACGGTATCGGCGCCACCCTTGATATTGTATCGAGCTACGAGACCGTGGTTCTCTCGATCACGGGGCTCTCGCGCTACGCGGCCGACGCCCTCGAGATCCTGCATGAGATCGTCTCAGCGCCGCTCTTCGATTCGATCGGAATCGAGGACTCGAAGAGGGCCCTTCTCTCGGAGATCGCGGAGGAGGTCGATGATCCATATCACGTTGCCCAGCGCGAGCTGCTTGCGAGGGTTTTCGCCGGGCATCCGCGAAGTCGTCCTGCGAACGGAACAAGTCAGAGCGTCGCGCTTCTGAGACGCGAGGACATCGTCCACCACTTCGCTCAAAGGTACACACCTGGGAACGCTGTGCTCTCGATCGTCGGTGATCTCGATCCGGAGAGAGCGCTCGCGTTGGCGGAAGGCTCCTTCGAATCCTGGAGAGGGAAAAGATCAGAGGAGATCGAGCCGGCCCTCCCCGGCCTGCCGACGGTGCTGCGGACCGACATCAGAATGCGACGCGAGCAGGTACACGTAGTGCTCGGTCACCTGGGAATAACGCGCGCGGATCCGGACTTCTACGCCC
>DAOVNE010000080.1 GCA_030630395.1 Candidatus Eiseniibacteriota bacterium | reverse complement strand
ATCCCCCGGTGTTCGACCGCCGGCAATCCGATGTTCTCACCCACGGTCATTGAGTCAAACAGGGCCGCCCCCTGGAAGACCATCCCGAAATGCTGTCTTGCTTCGCCAAGTTTCCTCACACTCATGTCGAAGATATTCCTGCCGCAGAACAGAACCTCACCGTGATCAGGTACGAGAAGGCCGATGATGTGCTTGAGGAGAACACTCTTGCCGCAACCCGATGGTCCCAGAACGACAAGCGTCTCTCCCTCGATAAGTTCAAGACTGAGCCCCCTGAGCACGTGGTTGTCCCCGAACGACTTCCAGAGGTCCCGAACATCTATGAGGGTCCGACCAGACACTGCCGCCTCCTCAGGAGAAGATGATCCCGTAGATAAGCGTGGTCAGTACGTAGTCGCTGACGAGAATGAGAACACAGCTTGCCACAACGGCCCGCGTGGCCGCCCTTCCCACACCGACCGCGCCGCCTCTCGCGGCAAGGCCTGCTGTGCACCCCATGAGAGCAATGATGAGACCGAAGACGCATGCCTTGACCAGGCCTCCGAGCACGTCTCCGGCGTAGAAGAGCGTCCGCATTCCGTCCACGAACACCGTCCCCGAGACATCCAGCGCCACGTTCGAGACGACGTACCCACCACCCACGGCAAGCGTATCGGCGAGGATCGTTAGTATCGGAAGCATGATGAGAGCACCAAGTATGCGGGGCATGACCAGATAGCGGTGCGGGTCGATCGCCATCGCCTCCATCGCATCTATCTGCTCAGTGACACGCATCGTGCCGAGTTCAGCGGCGATGGATGCTCCCACGCGGCCGCCAAGAACCAGAGCCGTGAGGACCGGACCGAGTTCGATCACCACGGATTTGAAGATTGCCGTCCCGAGGTAGGCCTTGGGAAGATACTCCTTGAGCTGGTAGGAGACCTGAACGGATGCCACAGCACCCGTGAAGATGGAGGTCACGACGACAAGTGGGAGCGATTCGATCCCGATGCGTTGCATCTGCTCAACCACGAGCTTCATGGATCTCGGCAGGTGACGGATGGAAGCCACCGCACGCCAGAACACGATCCCGGCGGCGCCGATCACGCCGAACATGTTTATCGCTGACTGGCCGATCCTGGCGAAGAAGTCCATGGCGACCCCATGTCCCGAACTCCCGAACTCTCGTACCACACGGCAGTTCGTCTGCGATGATCCGCTACAGCTCGTCGAAGGCCTCGTCCGGCCTCATCGTCAGATTCTCGAATCTGGTGCACTCCGAGACAAAGGCGAGCTTGACGGTACCCGTCGGTCCGTTCCTCTGCTTGCCGATGATGATCTCTGCTATGCCTTGGTTCTCGGGCGTGCGCTCGTACTGCTCGCCGCGATAGACGAACATCACGACGTCGGCGTCCTGTTCGATGGCGCCCGACTCGCGAAGGTCGGACAGTATCGGGCGTCTGTCACCTCCGCGCTGCTCCACGGCCCGTGAGAGCTGCGAGAGCGCCAGAACCGGCACGCTGAGCTCCTTGGCGAGAGCCTTGAGCGAACGAGATATCTCGGAGATCTCCTGCTGCCTGTTCTCGACACGTCCCGTGCCTCGCATGAGCTGCATGTAGTCGATGATAACGAGCCCGACATCCGACTCGGCCTTCAGGCGCCGCGCCTTCGAACGCATCTCGAGAACCGTCATGGCCGGGGTGTCATCGATGTAGATCTCAGCCTCCGAGAGCAGACCGGCCGCGGTGGTCAGGCTGGACCAGTGACGGTCGGCAAGGTAGCCGGTCCTCAACTTGTGAGCGTCCACGTGCGCTTCGCTGCAGAGCATGCGCTGGACGAGCTGTTCCTTGGCCATCTCAAGGCTGAAGAGAGCGACGGGGATCTTGTGGACGATGGCGGCGTTCGCGGTGATGTTCAGCGCGAGCGCCGTCTTCCCCATCGACGGGCGCCCCGCGATCACAACGAGATCCGATTTCTGGAAGCCCGATGTCAGCCTATCCAGGTCACTGAATCCAGATCCCACTCCCGTCACGTGCTCCTTTTTGTCGTAGAGTTCCTGAATGACCTCGAAGCTGTGCTTCAGAATCTCGCGCATCGGCATGAAGCCCCTGCGCACACGGGATTGGGCGATGTCGAAGATCATGTTCTCGGCGCGGTCGAGGATCTCGGCCGCGTCGCCACCTGCGTCGTAGGCTTCCTGAACGACCTCGGTCGCGGTACTTATCAGACGCCTGAGAACGGCCTCCTCAAGAACGATTTTGGCGTGGTAGCGAACGTTCGCCGCCGTCGCCACGCTACCCAGGAGCGTCGACAGGTAGGCGGCGCCACCGATGTCGTCGAGGTGCTTGCGTCGCTTCAACGCCTGCGTCAACGTAACGAGATCAACCGCTTCGCTTTTCGAGAAAAGATCCATCACGGCGGCGAATATCTTGCGGTGTGCATCCGTGTAGAACGATTCGGACGTCAGGAGCTCCGCCCCCGCTCCGATCGCCTCCTCGTCCAGCATCATGGCTCCGAGAACAGCCACTTCGGCTTCGTGGGCCTGAGGCGGGATTCGGTCTCCGGCTCTCACGAGACCGGCGGACTCGGTTGTCTTTCTCAGTGTGGCCATGGCGCCTCCGCCGTGCGCGTGCGGTAGTACGCAGCACGCGCTGCTAGAGCTTGTCGTACTCTCTTCTGATGCGAAGAAAGTCCTCCCACATCGGCCGCTTGTACTTCGGATCCCTGAGGGCTGCGGCCGGGTGGTAGGTCGGTATCACCAACAGATTGCCCTGCACGTACACCTTGCCCCGCAGGCTTCCCATCGATCCTCTGACCCCGAGCAGGGTCTGCGTCGCCGGAAGCCCAAGTGTGCATATGATGCGTGGGGCGATTATCTCGATCTGCTTTGCCAGGAATGAGACACAGGCCTCGATCTCGTTTGAAAGGGGCGTCCTGTTGTTGGGAGGACGGCACTTCAGTATGTTGCCGATGTAGACGTCCTCGCGGCTGAACTCGGCCGCCTCTATGATTTTGTCGAGAAGCACTCCCGCTCTACCTACAAAGGGGATCCCCTCCCTGTCCTCATTCGCCCCAGGCGCCTCGCCGATGAACATCACATCTGCGTTCTTGTTGCCCGCGCCGAAGACGACTTTGATCCGCGTCCCGGCCAGTTCGCACTTCTCACACACGAGAGCGATGCGCTCGACCTCGTCGAGAGACGTGCAGCTCCCGAGTTCCGACTCTCCGGCGAACATGTCCGGATCTGCCGTCCCCGGACCGAGCGCGAGCCTGACTGCAATCGGCTGAAGTTCAGGAAGCTCTGCCGCCTTCTCCCGCACACTCAGCTTCCTAGGCGCCTCCTGCTCACGCGGCTTGCCGGCGGAACGCGATTCCCGCGAAACGCCCTGTCCCCGCGGAGCATCCTGCACCCGTGGATCACCCTGCACCCGTGAAGCCTCCGGCTTCTGACGAGGCTCTTCGGCTCGGGCCTCGCCCCCGTCGGGTGGAACGCACGATCTGACGGTGGCCGCCGTCTCAGCCGAGAGGCATATGTCCTTCTCGCCTGCCTGGGCGAGCTGTGTCAGGTAGCTCGCAAGGAGCGCCCGTGGATTATCGTGTCTCGCTCCGCTCATCGGCGCCGGTCCCATCCCAATTCGCTGATAGCCTCTGTGAGAATCACGTCGGCGAGGTCCGCTTTTGGCATCCTCGCAAGCTCGTTCTCGCGGCCGGACCGCGTCAGGATGACGGCCACGTTTGTGCCGGTGTCGAATCCGGCGCCCTCTATGAGCGGGTTGTTCACGACAACGATGTCCAGATCCTTGTCGATGAGTTTGCGTCTGCCTTCCTCGACCTCGGCGCTCGTCTCAAGCGCGAAGCCGACCACACCCTGCCCCTCACGACGCGCGCTCACAACTTGAGAGAGGATGTCTTCCGTTCGCACGAGTTCGAGCGTCAGTTCCTCGGTCGTCTTCTTGATCTTGACCTCTGATGGCCTGGCGGGACGGTAGTCCGCCGGCGCCGCAGCCATGATGAGGAGATCCGCGTCCATGAAGCTCTTCATCACCGCGTGGAGCATCTCTTCAGTGGTCTCCACACTGACGTACTCGGCGCCGTCCGGTGGATTGAGCGACGACGGTCCCGATACGAGGACGACATCTGCTCCTCGTCTGAGCGCACGCTCCGCGAGCGCGTACCCCATCTTCCCGCTTGATCGATTGCCGATGAATCGCACCGGATCCACGGGCTCTCGTGTCGGCCCGGCAGAGACAAGGATGCGGCGACCGGCCAGATCCTGCTTCGGAAGAAGAAGGCCCAGTGCTGTTCCAACGATGCTCTCCGTGTCGGCAAGCCTGCCCTTCCCCACGGCCCCACTCGCCAGCCTCCCGACCTCTGCCTCGGCGAAGATGACTCCGCGCGCCTTGAGCGTCTCCACGTTCGCCCGTACCGCATCTGATTCCATCATGCGTACATTCATCGCCGGCGCCACGATTACCGGGCACGTCATCGCCACGAGTTCCGTCGAGAGGAAATCGTCCGCCACGCCGTTGGCCATTTTTCCGATGATGTTTGCGGTCGCCGGGGCGATGATGGCCAGGTCGGTGGCTTCGGCCAGGTGAACGTGCTTGAGGCGTTCAGATCCGGACGCGGCTTCCTCAAGTGAAGCCACGCCCTTTTTCGCGTCGGGGAACATGCCCACAATGACTTCGTTGCCCGACAGCGTCTCAAAAGTGAGGGGCGTCACGAACCGTGTTGCATTCTCCGTCATTATGACGATCACGGTCGCGCCCTGTCCAACCAGTCTCGTGACGATCAGCGGCGCCTTGAAGGCCGCGATGCTGCCGGTCACCCCGAGGACTATGGTCTTGCCACTGAGAGGTACGGACATCAGGATTCGCGCTCCGGGGGAGGTCTACTTCTTCGTCTTCTCTACTTTCTCTGCCTTCTCTGCTTTCTCTACCTTCTCTGCCTTCTCGTCCGACTTAGCTCCCTCACCCTCCGCCGTCTCCTGGGCTTCAGTGTCCTCGTCCGGCTCGAGAGCCTCGAACTCCACTTTCCCATCGGAGAGGAGGGTGATCGCCAGTGACGTCACCTTGGCCTCCGGATCTTCCCGCTCGCTCGCCGGGATTGCATGGAGCCGGCGTGCCACTTTCGCGGCCAGTACAGCGCCTGCGTACTCGTTCTTCACATGCTTCAGCAGTTCCCGCTTCCTCAGAGGATCCATGAATCTACTCCAGTCCTGGTTTCTTTGCCTGTCTTTCCATGTCGAGCATCTGCGCGCGACGTCTTCTCTCCATCTTGACTATGTCGCGGATCTCCGCCACGGCACGTTCCAGATCATCATTGACGATCTCACGATCGTAGCGGCCCGCCCACTTGAGCTCCTCCCTCGCGTTCTCGAGACGCGTCTCTATGACATCGGCGACATCCGTCGCTCTTGTGCGGAGACGCAGCTCCAACTCCTCGAATGAAGGAGGCACAACGAAGATGAGCAGGGCCTCCGGGAACGCACGCTTGATCGACGTGCCTCCCTGCACATCGACATCCATGATGACATCTTGCCCTGCCAGCATCAGATCTGTAATGACGCTCTTCCGTGTTCCGTACTTGAATCCATGCACGACCGCCCACTCGGCCAGAACATCGCTCTCAAGAAGCCGGTCGAACTCCTCCCGTTCCACGAACTCATAGTGCTCGCCGTCTACCTCGCCAGGGCGCGGCGGTCGAGTCGTGATGGAGATGGAATAGGAAATCACCTCGTCATCGGCCAGGAGCATCCGACAGATCGTGGACTTGCCGACTCCGGATGGACCCGATACAACGATCGGAAAACCTTTCCGCAAGATCATCTCCCGAAGAGCGAGCCATCGTCACGCCGTCCACTACGAGTCCGGACGGTCATCCCCACCCTCAATCCTCTGTGTAATGGTCTCGGGAGCAACGGCGGACAGGATAACGTGATCACTGTCTGTCACGATGACGGCACGTGTTCGCCGCCCCTCTGTGGCATCTATGAGCCTGCCGGTCTCGCGAGCATGGTCCTTCAGGCGTTTCACGGGAGCGGAGCCGGGCGCAATCACGGCCACGATGCGGCGTCGCGTCACGACGTTTCCGAACCCTATGTTTAGAAGCACCGTGTTCATGTGAAGCGCCTCCACGCGGCCACTCTACCGTTCGCCGACAAGCTACTCGACGTTCTGCACCTGCTCCCTGAGCTTCTCTATCTCTTCCTTGAGTGAGAGCCCGGCCGACGCCATGTCGACGTCCGCGTTCTTGGAGCCTATGGTGTTCGCCTCCCGGTGCATCTCCTGAACGAGGAAGTTCAGTCTCTTTCCGACCGGCTCGCTCGAGGTGAGTGTCTCACGGGCGTGCTCCACGTGAGCCAGAAGCCGCACTATCTCCTCCGTGAAATCGGCCTTCTCTGCCGCCGATGCCAATTCCTGTGCGAGGCGCCCCTCGTCAACGGCCACGCCGTCAGTAATGAACGACCGTATCCGCTCCATCATCCGTTCCTTCATGGCCTCGGATGCTCGGGGAGCCGCGGCCTCGACCTTGTGAACGATTGACTCGATCGTGTCCACGCGGCCTGAGATATCGCGAAGGAGCTTCT
>DAOVNE010000091.1 GCA_030630395.1 Candidatus Eiseniibacteriota bacterium | reverse complement strand
GGTCGGTTCGTCGCCGGACTGAGTGAATCCTGTGGTGATCATCCCGGAAGCCTGCTCGCGCTCCCCGAGCGCGGAAGTGCGTGCAAGCGGCTTCATCTCTACCTTCGATGGATGGTGAGGCGGGACGAGATAGATCCTGGTCCATGGACGCGTGTATCGCCCTCGAAGCTGGTTGTGCCCGTGGACACCCACATGCACAGAATATCGAGAGTCTTCGGGTTGACTCAGAGAAAGCAGGCCGATATCAAGACGGCGCTTGAGATCACCAGCGGGTTCAGGCGATTCGCGCCGGACGATCCCGTGAAGTACGATTTCGCGATCACCAGGATCGGCATCAACCGTGACACCCCGTTCGAGCTCATCGATAGATAGACCACATGTCTCATCTGGAAAGGACAGGAACGATGCTCGGTGACAGGATGCAGAAGGCGTTCAACGATCAGATCAACGCCGAGTTCTATTCGGCGTACCTCTACCTCTCGATGTCCGTCTACTTCGAGGACGCAGGCATGGAGGGATTCGCGAGCTGGATGCAGGTTCAGTATCTGGAGGAGCAGTCGCACGCCATGAAGATGCTCGACTACGTTTGCGAGCGAGGAGGACGCGTTCACCTGAGTGCGATAGACGCGCCCCCGGCCGAGTGGAAATCAGCGGAAGACGTGTTCGTTGCGACCTTCGAACATGAGAAGAAGGTCTCCGGCCTCATCAATTCCCTCATGAGTATTGCTCGTGAAGAGAATGACTATGCGAGCGAGAGCTTCCTGCGCTGGTTCGTGGACGAGCAGGTCGAGGAGGAGGCGAGCGCAGAGGCCGTTGTCAATAAGGTGCGGATGGTCGGCGGCGCGGGTCACGGTCTCTTCATGCTGGACAGAGAGCTGGGCCAGCGGACATTCACTGCTCCGACCGGGAAAGGGGAGTAGACGATGCCAGGTCCCTTCCAGGCGACAAGGGTCAGCGAGCATGTCTATTGGGTGGGTGGAATCGATTGGTCGTCGCGGGATTTTCATGGCTACTCGACGCCGCGCGGAACGACTTACAACGCCTACCTGATCCTTGCCGACACTGTCACACTGGTCGACACGGTCAAAGCGCAGTACCGCGACGAGCTCATGTACCGCATTGCTTCGGTCATAGATCCGACTGAGATCTCGCTCATCGTATCCAACCACGCGGAGCAGGATCACTCCGGTAGCCTTGTGCCTGTCGCTCGAATCGTGAAGCCGGATCGCATTGTCGCATCTCCGATGGGTGTCAAGGCCCTGGCGAGGCACACGCACGGTGCAGTCGAGGTCGATACCGTGCGTGACGGGGAGACCCTCTCTCTCGGGAACATGGATCTCAGCTTCGTCGAGACGCGGATGCTTCACTGGCCCGACAGCATGTTCTCCTATCTCGGGGCGGACGAGATCCTGTTCACGCAGGATGCGTTTGGAATGCACCTGGCGTCGTCCGAGCGCTTCGACGACGAATTGGACCCCGTCATCCTTGAAAGTGAGGCGGCGAAGTACTTCGCTAATATCCTCCTTCCTTACTCGAAGCTGATAGGCAAACTGCTCGAGCGGGTCGGGCAACTCAATCTGCCGCTCAAGATGGTCGCACCCGATCACGGACCCATCTGGCGCACGAGATTCGACTGGATAGCGGGCCTCTACGACAAGTGGTGGAGGCAGGAGCCTACGCTCAAGGCCGTCGTGACGTACGATACGATGTGGCAGAGTACGGACCTCCTGGCCCGTTCGATTGCCGGAGGTTTGACGGCGGGTGGCGCATCGCCGAAGCTTCATCAGCTTCGTGCGAGCCACAGGAGCGATGTCGCCGCGGATATGCTTCAATCCGGCGCGCTCGTCGTTGGAAGCCCCACGATCAACAACCAGATGTTCCCGACGGTCGCGGATCTCCTGAGCTACGTCAACGGCCTCAAGCCCACGAACCTCATAGGGGCCGCATTCGGCTCGTACGGCTGGAGCGGCGAGGGAGTGAAGATGGTGAACGACACCCTGAGGGAGATGAAGGTGGAACTCATCTCGGAGCCACTTCGAGTCCAGTTCGTTCCCGATGCGGAGGAACTGGCCCGTGCGTGGGCGCTGGGGGAGGCCATAGCCGCGGAATTGAAGACCCGGGTGGCCTAGTTCGGGGTGCTGTGACCACGGTGGGAGCCAAACTTCCACTGGAGAAACTGCGCAAAATAGTGTTATCATAGGTGCAAGTTGACTAGGGGCTGGTGCTCTCTAATGGTGAGGGTACCAGCTACCTGTATGTGGACGCGTCCTTCGCAGGAGGCAGTAATGAGAGTCGCCCCGTGGGTGTTGGCAGTCCTGGTCCTAATGGCCTCGGTATCCCCAGCCCGAACGATCGTGTTCGAGGAGAACGTGGGGCAGGCCGGGCTGGCAGTGGAGCAGCTATCTGACTCGTTCATTGAGATTTCCTACAAGCTGAGTGAGATCAGCATCGAGGACATCGATGTTAACGGCGAGATCCTCCAGCAGATCTTGATGTCAGGTCTTACGCTGCCCAACGATGAGGGAGCGCCGAACCTCCCCGGAGTGGGACGGCTGATGGCATTGCCCGAGGGAGCCATACCCCATCTCGAGATCCTCTCCGCGAAATCGCAGGTCTTCACGGGAATCGACGTTCTCCCGGCGCCTGACATTCCCATCGAGAACGATGACACTCCGCTTGTCTACATCAAGGATCAATCGATCTACTCGCAGAACGCGCCGTACCCGGCGGAGTTCGTACGTATCTCCGAAGTACATCAGATGCGCGGCGTCGACGTCACGACTCTCGGCATTACGCCGTTTCAGTACAACCCCATCACGCGCGAGCTGACCGTCTATACGGACGTCGAGGTCCGCGTGACGTTCGAAGGCGGGACCGGTCACTTCGGCGAGGACGTGTACAGGAGCCGCTACTGGGATCCGATCCTCGAAGCGAACCTCGTCAACTACGAGCTGCTGCCCGAGATCGAGTATGGCGTGCTGAGCTCCCGTGACACAGAGTACGAGTACGTCATCGTCGTACCGGATGACCCCACGTACATCGCGTGGGCCGATTCGATCAAGCAGTGGCGCGTTGAGCAGGGCATTGACACGGGTCTTGTGACCCTCACTGAGACGGGTTCCACCTACACCGACATCGAGACCTGGGTCAACGACGCCTACAACAACTGGACGACGAAGCCGGTCGCCATCCTCCTGCTCGCCGACTACGTCTCGAACGGGGGCACCACCGGCATAACCTCACCGACGTACAACGGCTACTGCCTGTCTGACAACATCTACGGCGACATCGATGGTGACCACCTGCCCGAGATTGTCATGGGTCGGATGACGGCCACGCCGAGCAACATCGAGCTTCTGGTCACGAAGGCCATCAGCTACGAGCGCAACCCACCGACGAACCCGGGCTTCTACGAGAACCCGATAATGGCGTGCGGGTGGCAGGACGACCGATGGTTCCAGATGTGCGCTGAGATTCTCTATGGCTATTTCGCCAACGTCCACGGGAAGACACCGGTCCGCGAGTACGCAATCCACTCCGGACACCCGGGGACATTCTGGTCGACGAACCCGAACACCTACATGCTTGAAGACTACTTCGGCCCCGACGGACTCGGTTACCTTCCGGAGGACTCGAGCCACCTGACCGACTGGGGCGGCAACGCCACGCGATTGAACGCGGACATCAATGCTGGAGCATTCATCCTCCAGCACCGCGATCACGGCAACCAGACCGCTTGGGGCCACCCCGCCTACGACATCACCGACATGGCGGGTCTCACGAATGCCGATCTGCCGTACGTGTTTTCTATCAACTGCATGACCGGCATGTACGGTATCTCGGGCGAGTGTTTCGCTGAAGCCTTCCATCGCCACGAGCACGGAGCGCTCGGGATCATCGCGGCATCCGAGAGTTCCTACTCGTTTGTGAACGACACGTACATTTTCGGCATCTACGACGAGATGTGGCCCGACTTCGATCCGGGCTACCCGGCTGCACGTCGTTTCAATGAGAGCAATGGTGTGCTTCGGCCCGCGTTCAGCAATGCGTCGGGAAAGCACTTCCTGTGGGCGTCGAGCTGGCCATCCAATCCGGACCGCAAGGAAGTCACCTATCACCTCTTCCACGCACACGGTGACGCCTTCACAACGCTCTACTCGGAGGTGCCGGAGGTCCTGACGGTCACGCACCAGGGCGTCCTGCCGATAGGTGCTGCGACCTTCAGTGTCACTGCCGACGTGGGTTCGATAGTGGCTCTCACGATTGACGGCGAGCTCCTCGGCGTGGCGGACGGCACGGGCGCTCCGATGGACATGGCTGTCATCCCGGCTGTTGCTCCGGGCATCATGAGGCTCACGGTCACGAAGCCGAACTACTACCGTCACTCCGAGGACGTGCCCGTCATCTACCCCGTGACTTACACGATCGTCCCGGCCACGATCCCCGTCAACACGACGACCGACGTCACGATCACGGTATGGGACGACGAGAGCAATCTTGAGCCGGACGTTGTCATCACGATCGACGGATGGGGCATCGACGCCATCGCCGATACGACCGATGTCAATGGCGAGGCCGTGCTCACGGTCACAGCGCCGTACGGTGAGGACCTTACGGTCCTCGGTAGCCGGATCAGCGAGACATATGACTGTCTGTCGGATGTGCTCCCGGTCACGGGCGCGATGGACTTCCCATCTGCGGACATCGAGGCGAGCGTGCCGTCGATCGGGCTATATGGGTTCCTCGCGCCGTACTACGAGGGAACCATCACGGGTACGGCGTCCGAGACGGGCTTCGACCTCTACGCTCAAGGCTGCGGCATCGACGCCAACGTCAACTCGGGCGGTGCGACGACGGTCGACATCCTCGACACGTGCACGAGTACCGGAACCGTTCACGCGGCGATCGGCAAGAGCGGATTCAACGTCTACCTCGAGGATATCCTGGTCGACATTGTCTACGGCACGCTGGCGGGAAATGTGGACGAGAACGGTGGAGGCCCGCTGGATGGCGCCAAGGTCAAGGGATACGCCTCCGGCGCCGACACCTCGATGGTCAACCCCATCTTTGAGGCACTCTCCGGTGGTGACGGTGCGTACGCCGTCGAAGGCGACCTGGAGATCGGTTACTACGACGTCTACGTTCTGAAGTTCGGCTACCTCACGCATACAGAGGAGCTCTTCGTACAGTACGGTTTGAACGACGTCGACTTCCTGCTCGATCCGGCGCCGTCCGGATTGATGCAGGGCAGTGTGTTCCAGGTGGACACGCTCAAGCCACTCACCGCTTCGGTCGGGGCCTACCGCGCCGACAACGGCGAGCTCTACGCGGAGGTTTTCTCCGATTCGCTGGCCGGCGGGCGCTACGAGATAACACTCCCGTACTTCAACTACACGTTCAAGGTGCGTGCCTATCACCACATCCCCCAGAATCGTGGTGTGGTAGTGGACGCGCCCGATGGAGCGGAGACGTTCCTCCTCGAGCCGACGCTTGCGAACATACTCCTGATCTCGGATCCCGATGAGGGATTAGAGACAGTCAAGCTCGACAAGACGGGCAGCGTGCTCGACGTCTACGAGGGCGAGCAGGACGCCGCATCAGACGACATCGAGGCAGACCTTGTCGCGCTTGGCTACGACGTCGTGGTTGAGACGGTTGCGGCTACGGACCCTGCCACGTGGGTCGACTACGACTTCATCATCTCATCGAGCGGCAACAACACGAGCCCGGTGTCAAGCTCAACCTACCGCTCAAACCTTGAGAGCTACGTCGCCGGTGGCGGGAAGCTTCTCATCGAAGGTGGCGAGATCGCCTACGATGCTGCCAGCTATCCGGGTTATCCGGCGTTCGCGGCCAACGTTCTTCACGTGGTTTCGTGGGGCCACGACTCAAGCGGGAATGTCACTGTCTTCGATGCGGCGCATCCGATCACAACGTTCCCGAATACGATCGGTACGATCAACGTCGCTTACTCAGGCTATGGGGATCATGACTCTCAGACCCCCTCGCCGGACGCTGACATCGTCTGCAGCTGGTCGAGCTACCCCACGCTCTCGAGTGTCCAGGTCTACGACGACACGCCTGATCCAGCGAGTGGCCAGATAGTCTTCTACGCGTTCAACTACGGCGCTGCCGACGCCGCAGGGCGGAAGGACCTTCTCGAG